>CAZDZB010000010.1:0-6419 GCA_964509795.1 uncultured Christensenellaceae bacterium
TCCTGTTGGACAGCCCATTGTGCAGTACGTTTAGTTTAAATATTATATAAGGTGTGTAGCAATTACATAAACAGCGGAGCAAAAACCAGAGCAACGATGCTCATTATCTTTATTAGAATGTTTATTGATGGCCCTGCTGTGTCTTTCAGCGGGTCGCCCACTGTGTCTCCTATTACGGAGGCTTTGTGCGCCACGGAGTTTTTGCCCTCATGAGCGCCTTCTTCTATGTGCTTTTTGGCGTTGTCCCATGCGCCGCCGCTGTTTGCCATTTTTATGGCAAGCACAACGCCTGTTATTGTCGCCCCTACCAAAAGCCCGGCCAAAGCTTCTTTTCCCAGAACTGCACCTGTTAGAATAGGCGCGGCTATCACTAATATGCCGGGTAGTATCATCTGCGTCAGGGCTGCTGTTGTTGATATGTCAACACATTTGGAGTACTCAGGAGTAGCTGTGCCTTCCATAATGCCGGGGATTTCATTAAACTGCCTGCGCACTTCGGCAATCATAGTTTTGGCTGCCTTTGACACCGCCTCAATGGTGAGAGCGGAGAAAAGATAGGGCAGCATTGCGCCGATTAAAAGCCCCACTATAACCTTTGGCTCAAGCACGTTAATTGTTTCAAGCTGCACGGCATGGGCATATGTTGTGAAAAGCGCAAGCGCGGTTAATGCAGCCGATGCTATGGAAAAGCCTTTTCCGATGGCTGCTGTTGTGTTGCCCACTGAGTCCAGGTGGTCTGTCACTTTGCGAACGTCTTCTTTTTGACCGGACATCTGGGCTATGCCGCCAGCGTTGTCTGCTATGGGCCCGTAGGCGTCCACGGAAACTATCATGGCCACCGTAGATAGCATTCCGAGGGCTGCCAGGGCTACTCCGAATAAGCCTGCCGTTAAAAATGATACGAGTACTGCAGCCGCTATCAATAATGTAGGTACTGCAGTGCTCCTCATGCCGACAGCGAGGCCGCTTAAAATATTTGTAGCGGCTCCTGTTAAGCTTTGATCGGCTATGTTTTTTACAGGGCGGTATTCTGATGAGGTATAATATTCAGTGACCTGTCCGATTATGACGCCCGTAACTATGCCCATGAGCACGGCATAGAACAGACGAAGGTTCCCAAATATCCACCAGTTTAAAAGCCCTGCAAGAATTATTATGATTCCGGCGCTCACAAATGTACCTATCCTTATTGGTTTGTGAGCATCCTGCGTTTTTACAAACCTCATCACAAACATCCCCAGGAGGGAAGCTATGATGCCGCCTACAGCTAAAAGCAGCGTGAAGTTGATGCCCTGCGCTCCAAAGGACGCAAAGCCCAAAAGCAGCGATGAAATTATCGCTCCGGCGTAGCTTTCGAATATGTCAGAGCCCATGCCTGCCACATCGCCTACATTGTCGCCTACATTGTCGGCAATAACGGCCGGGTTTCTTGGGTCATCCTCAGGTATGCTGTTTTCCACCTTGCCGACAAGGTCCGCGCCGACGTCAGCTGCCTTGGTGAATATGCCTCCCCCAACGCGACAAAAAAGCGCAATTGAACTTGCGCCTAAACTGAATCCTGTTAGTATGTTTATGTCCTTAAAGACATAATACAGCACTCCAAGCCCCAAAGCTGCAAACCCCACTACTAAAAGCCCGGTGACACTTCCTCCTGAAAATGCCACATTCAATGCCGGCATTACTCCGCCTTTGGCTGCCTGCGCTGTGCGCACGTTGGCCACCACGGCTACTCTCATTCCAAGGTAGCCCGCAAATGCGGACAAAAACGCCCCTGCCAGAAAACACAGCATCACTTTCCACCCTAATGATGGTATGAAAGCCAGCACGACGCTCATAACAGCAACAAAAACTAAAACAGTTTTATATTGTGTTTTAAGATAGGCCATGGCTCCCTGCTTAATATACTGGGAGATGGTTTGCATTTTTTCATCTTCCACTTTGATTTTGGCGATATTTCTGCTTTTGATAAAGGCAACAAAGATTGCGATTATAGAAATTATTATTACTATCGCTTCCATAAAATATAATGTACTCCCTTTTTTCTTTTAAATGTTGGTTATAATCAAAAAGCACAGTACTTGAAGATTACGCAAAATTTTAATCGTACTGTTTAGCAAGAGTATGTATTTGTAACAAGTAAAGTGCCTTTGTTGTTGTCGGAATAGTAAGTGTCTTCCCTTATGACATATAGATTAGCAGATTATGACAAAAAATAATATTAAATGGCTTTTAATGGTCGTATTATTGTCTAAGCGGTGATATTTTCCATATGAACGGTAAAACTTTGTGAAAAAATAAGCATTCCGCCAGGAAGCCGCCTTATAAGGCATTTTGCATGGTAGAAAATGTAAAAAAACCAACGAAATATCGCTTGGGATTGAAATCCAAGCCGATTAATTATGTATAATACCGCTTAATATTAAAAAGCGACCGTTTAAATGACTTTTAAACAAAGCGTCTCAAATTATGATATAATATTAAATATTTATTAGGCTTAACGGAGGATAGCGCATTGAAAGAGGGCAGCGCCCCGTCGAGGGGCAGAAGTTTACTTTTGGCATTGATAATATTAGCGGGGGCTGCGATGTTTGCGGCACTGATTATAATAAACACAGCTTACTGGCCGCTGTATGCATTACTGCTGGCTATTATTGGCGCAGGGTATTATATTCTGCTGAAAAAGGGTGGAAAAACCCAGGATGACATGAATTTAAGCGGCATTGAAACAACACTTACACTGGCGGACAAAACATTCTTGTATTTAAAGGATGGCCTTGACAGCGAATCCGCACTGTTTGTGGCGCAGATAATAAAAGATATCAGCAACATACCGGCCGTCGCTTTAACCGACAGGAAAAATGTATTGGCCTTCATAGGAGAGGGCTGCTCAAAACGCACAAGCGGAACATACCCCATAAAAACGCAGGCGACGCTGGATGCTGTTGCCGACGGGAAAATGCGCATAATAAAAAGCAGCGCCGACTTTGACTGCCGTGAAGATGACTGTCACTGCGAAATGTCCTCTGTTGTAATTGTACCGTTGTTTGATAAAACTGACGTGGTGGGGTGCATAAAATTTTACGGCAGCAACAGCAAAAAAATGCGGGATGAAAACATAAAGCAGGCAGTCGGTATAGGCAAGCTTTTGAGCATGCAGATTGAGCTTGCCAGCTATGACAGGCAGGTGCAGCTCAACACCGAGGCAAAGCTGGACGCTTTGCAGGCGCAGATTAACCCTCATTTTTTGTTCAATACTTTAAACACGATAAAGATGTATATTAATAAAGACACAGAATACGCAAGGCAGCTTATTGTAAGCCTAGCCACAATGCTGCGATACCTCCTGGGCAAATTCGGCAGGTTCATAACATTGGAAAAAGAGATATCATATATTGAAGAATATATTGCCATAGAAAAGGCCAGATATTTAGACAGGCTGAGCGTGGAATTTGTCATTACTGAAAATATAGAAAACGTAGAAGTTCCTGTTTTGTGCATTCAGCCCATTGTCCACAACGCCATAATTCACGGCATTTTGCCAAAGGACGGTAAGGGCAAGGTGGTTATTAAAGTGACAAGAGAAGGCGATGAGCTTTTAATATCCATTCAAGATGACGGCGTGGGAATGAATCAGGAAGAAGTAAAAAAAGCGTACCTGAACGGTTATGGGTCCGGATGCGGCATTGGCATAAGCAACGTGAATGAAAGGCTTAAAATACTCTATGGTGAAAGCCATGGGCTTAAAATAGAAAGTGAGTACATGAAGGGCACTACAGTAACTTTAAGAATACCTATATAGCCAAGGAGATAATAATGAGGATTAGAGCGCTTATAGTTGATGATGAATACCCTGCCAGAGAGGAAATACGCTATCAGCTTAAACAGTATGAAGACGTTGAAGTGGTAGGTGAGGCGGCATCAGTTTCGGAGGCAATTGCCTTGATTTCAGCCGTAGAATATGATTTGGTATTTTTGGACATAAATTTTCCAGTAAGAAACGGAATAGACCTGGGTAAAGAAATACTGGAAATGAAGAGTGAACCCTTAATAATATATATAACTGCCCACCAGGAGTATGCGTTGCAGGCATTCAAGGTGCAGGCACTGGATTATATTTTGAAGCCCATTGACCCCAAGGAATTTGACAAAGCGATAAAAAGAGTAAAAAGGATAATGCAGATAAAAGCCCAGGGGGGAATTCCTGCAGAAGAGGATGACAACGGTGAAGGGCGTGAATACAAAGGCCAGTGGATAACCAAAATATCCGCCGAGCTAAATGGGAAAATACAGCTGGTGGACGCGGACGAAATATATTACGCATATGTAGACAACAATATTGTTTATATAAAACGGCGAAATGACACGCTGATGACCAAATACACTTTATCATCTTTGGAAGATAAATTGGACAAACTAAGCTTTTTCAGGGTCAGCCGAAGCCATTTAGTTAATCTGAATAAGATTAAGCAAATCCTTCCTTTCTTTAAAGGCAGCTGCTATCTGATAATGTCAGACAAAGAGGAAAATGAAGTGCCCGTCAGCAGGCGGCAGGCAAAAGAACTGAAAAAGATATTTGATTTTTAGTTTTGAATTAAAAAAACAGAAGAAAGTTTTAATAAAATAAAAAAGCCTGTAAAAGCAAGAAACTAATGATTTTAATGGCTGTCTAAGTGCATGAAAATTGACTTAACATGATTTTTATGCTATTATGGTGTCCGTTAATTAAAAAAACGATGAAGTAACTTTTGTTATTATTCAGGTTGTGAGCACTACGACGAATTTTTTTGGCGTAATGTAAGCATCCGATAAAGGAAGAAAGCTGAAGCGAAAAATCAAATTTTAGAACTGAGGTTTGTTCAGGGTCATTTATAAGTGGCAATGAACTATACTATGCTAAGCGTGGTATATAACGAGCTTTTTGGTAGCGAAGTTGAAGCACTCTAACTCTATAGGAGTTAGAGTGCTTTTAATTTTAAATAAAAAAATTTGGAGGAACAAATGAAAAAGATTAGTAAATTGGCAGTATTAACTGCTTCTGTCGTATTAATTTTAACTGCTTTAGCAGCGTGTACAGGAGCGCAGCAAGACCCTATTGTGATAGGTGAAGGCGACTGGGACAGCAACATGCTGCATGACCAGATAGTGAAAATTATTATCGAAGAAGGCTACGGCTACGAAACAGACATCGTGTTAGCTGATACAGCTGTTATAATTTCAGGTTTCAAATCAAAAGATATGGATTTTGCAATGGAAATATGGTCAGACAACATTCCGACATACCCCGAGGATATAGCAAACGGAGATTATGTAGAGCTGTCTGTTAACTTTGATGACAATATGCAGGGATTGTATGTACCTACTTATTTGGTTGAAGGCGATGACGCGTTAGCGCCGAATTTGAAGACAGTTGAAGACTTAAAGGAATATGCCGACCTTTTCCCTAACCCGGAAGATTCATCAGTAGGAATGATATATGGCGGCCCTGAAGGCTGGCTTGCTACTGCATTTTTGCACAGCAAGATGGAATCATACGGTTTAGATGAAATGTATGAATTCAGGTCAATTGATTCTGGTGCTACATTAGCAGCAACATTAGCATCAGCCTATGAAAAGGGAGAGCCATGGGTAGGATATTACTGGGAGCCTACGTGGATAATGGGTATTTATGATATGACATTGCTTGAAGATTCAGAGTACAGCGCAGAAGACTATGAAATGGGTATAGGAGCGTTTCCGACTGTTGATGTTACAGTTGTAGCAACACCTGAATTTGTTGAGGAATATCCTGAAGTAGCAGAGTTCTTAAGCAATTACACTACATCATCACAATTGGTTAGTGACGCACTGGGTTATATGCAGGAAAACGGAGTGGAAGCTGATGAGGCTGCGGAATGGTTCATAAAGGAAAACTCTGACTTAGTTAAGTCATGGCTGCCTGATGACGTATATGAAAAAGTGGCTGCTTCATTAGGATAATTAGTTTAATTAAAATAGTATAACATTTTTACTACAAAGAGGCTTGTCCTCTTTGTGGTGTTATAAAGGAGGTTATAAATGTCAGGATTTCCTGAAAATTTTAGATTTGATATAACTGGTCCCATAGACAAAGGGATGAGTTGGGTTCTTGTACACTGGGATGCGTTTTTTGATGCGATAAGCAGATTCACGCTGTCCCTTTTTGCAGGTGTGGAATGGGTTTTAAATATCATTCCGTGGTGGCTTCTTATAGTTGCCAGCAGGAGCATATACAGCAGGCTGGTGGCCCCGGTGGAAGGCGGGTCGCCGGTGTTATAGCGGAGGAAATGGCCCTGTGCGACCTGCCAGCCATACTGCAAATGAATGTACACATCATCCAGCGCCAGCACGCGCACGCCTTCCGCATCCTGCGCGCCCGCGTTCAGGACGATGAGGCCGCAGGC
>CAZDZB010000010.1:6429-27316 GCA_964509795.1 uncultured Christensenellaceae bacterium
TATCATTCCGTGGTGGCTTCTTATAGTTGCTGTTTTTGTTGCAGGCTGGCGGCTATACAGTGTGAGGAGAGGAATTGTCCTGTCCGTGATGCTTCTTTTAATAGGACTGTTCGGACTTTGGGAGATGATGATATACACTTTGGCAATTGTTATTATATCAGTTATTATATCAATTGTTCTAGGGTTGCCAATAGGTATACTTATGTCTAAAAAAGAGAGAGTGAAGAAGGCTTTGCTGCCTATACTTGACGCAATGCAGACCATGCCAAGCTTTGTATATTTGATTCCGGCGGTAATGCTTTTTGGTTTTGGCAAGGTGCCGGCGGTATTTGCCACAACAATTTATGCTTTGCCTCCCTTGGTTCGCTTGACATACCTCGGCATATCGGGAATTAAAAAAGATATTATTGAAGCGGGGCTTTCGTTTGGCTCAAAACCGAGGCAGATGCTTTTTAAAATAGAATTTCCGCAGGCGCTTTCTGCTATTATGACCGGCATTAATCAGACTATGATGATGGCGATGGCAATGGTTGTAATATCATCTATGATCGGTGCTGAAGGCATAGGCCAGGAGGTTTTGATATCGATTAGGCGTTTGGAAGTGGGCAGAGGTTTCCAGGCCGGGCTGGCAATTGTATTTTTGGCGATTATAATGGACAGAATACTTCAGGGGGCTGCCGACAAATTCAAGGATTCGGAGTGATTATATGGCAAAAGATAAAGTTATAATAAAAGATTTGCTGCTTATATTCGGCAAGCAGAAAAAACAGGCAATGGAAATGCTTGAACACAATAAATCAATACAGGAAATAAGAGAAGAGACCGGATGCGCTGTGGGGGTAAACAATGTTAGCCTGACCATCAAGGAAGGTGAGATGTTCGTTATAGTTGGCCTGTCCGGAAGTGGTAAGTCATCCTTAATACGCTGCATAAATATGCTAAATAAACCTACGAAGGGCGAAGTAATAGTTGACGGCGAAAACATATGTGAATATGATAAATCAAAGCTCAGAGAATACAGGCGCACAAAAGCAGCAATGGTTTTTCAGCATTTCGGACTGCTCAGCCACAGAAATGTAATAAAGAATGTGGAATATGGTCTCGAAGTGCAGGGTGTTGACCCGGCGCTGAGGAGGAAAAAGGCGGAGGAATCCATAAATTTGGTTGGACTTGCCGGATGGGAAAAATATTATCCCAATCAGCTCAGCGGCGGCATGAAACAGCGTGTAGGTTTGGCTCGGGCTTTGACTAATGAACCGGAAATTCTGTTAATGGATGAGCCCTTTAGTGCTCTTGACCCTCTCATTAGAAGGGAAATGCAGACAGAGCTTTTGAACCTTGAAGACTATATGGATAAAACAGTTATTTTTATTACCCATGATATGAATGAAGCATTTAAGCTTGGTGATAGAATCGCTCTTCTCCGGGATGGAGAGGTAGTCCAGACAGGAAAACCTAAAGACTTTTTTAACAATCCTGCCGATGAATATGTAAAAAGTTTTATTGAGGATGTTGACAAATCAAGAATAATAAGGGTGAAAACTGTAATGCGAGAGCCCGATATACTGCCCGATATAAACGCCGGAGCAAAGGCAGTGCTTAAAAGCCTGAAAGCAAGTGGAGCGGATTTTTGCTATGTTGTTGATGAACAGGGGAAACTTGCAGGGTATGTGGACGTAAATACTTTGGAGAATTCAGGACAAATTAGCATTAAAAATCTTGTGCAGACAGATTACGAAAGCATGAGCAGAAACGCATTTTTATCGGAGGCATGGAGCAAGCTTTCAGACAGTGACTACGATGTTGCTATAGTAGACAAGACAAACAAATTAAGGGGCGTTATAAATCACGAAGATATAGTCAACGCACTGGCATAATGCATTCTATATTAAAGTAGTTTGATTAAATATGTAAGAAAAAATGGAGTTTAATATCAGCTTTGGGTTATCCTGCGGTTTTACGCAGGATAATTTGCTTTTAGGTAGACTCAAAAACTTATTTTAAATTGCAGGCACATAAAAGTTGCAAAAGAAAATGAGCGGGATTTTAAGCAAGAAGTTTAAGGTAAAGCAACACCGGATTATCTGTATGAAACGGGAGAAACGCCGATTATCTTTTTGAACACTGTACTGTAGTAGGAAGATGAACTGTAGCCAAAGATATAGGCGATGTCGCTTATGCTGTATTTTTTTGATTTTACGAGGTCAAGGGATTCTTTTATTTTAAGTTCATTTATATAATCGGTTATGTTTTTACCCATTTCTTTTTTGAATTCACGGCTTAGGTGTTCATTGCTTGTATGCAGTAATGATGCAATGGATTTTAAATTTATCTGGGACGTTATATTTTTTCTTATAATTATGAGAGCATCTTTAATAAGCGGTGAAAATTTTTCTAATGAATAATCTCTTACACATTGAGTGTATTCTATTATCAGTTCATTAGCCAGCTTCATTACGGCATCTACTGTGGTTTGCTTTTCTATTTCGATCGCATACTTTGTGGATATGCTGTGTGCCAGATGTACGTTTAGCCCGCCTCTGATAGCGGCACGTGCAGAAATAGAATTAGAGGTTATTGCAAGGTTTTTTGTATCCCTTAATGGATCATATTTGTTACGGGAAGGTATATTAATTTGATCATATTCCAATTCTAGTAGGGAGGCTAATGAATCCACATCACCTTTTTCAATATAATGCAGTATTTCATTTTCTTTTTTATAGTTCTGTTCAACAAAGTCATATTGTTCAAATTTATTTGAGTATTTATTTTCCTTCGGCAGTTTTGACCTTATTATGTCTTTTATAATTTCTGTATCATCTAAATTATTATCAATGATACTTCTGAAAATTTTTGCAATATATGAGGCTTCATCATAGGTAATTATTGGAATTTTGGTGAAGTAATTCTGCAGTATCAGAATGTTTTCACTTGTGAGCTTCATGCTGTGTCCTATGAACTTTATATCGTCCTGTTTGATGCTTTCATCTATAAATGGGCCAAGGCTTATTTGGATTTTCTCTTTTATGATTATAAGGTATGACATTTTAAGCCTGTCTTTAAAAAGCACAGTTTGATTTTTCTTAATTAGGTTGTATTTTATCAATAACTTAAAAGCGTTTCTAGTGAATTCTTCCTCTATAAATTTAGGAGTGCTGAATTTGTGGAAATGAATCATTTCGGATGTTTCTGAATTAAGCATATTAATGTTTGTTCTGCTTAACGGCATAAAACTCCTGCATTTTTCGATTAGCATATTCTGCATAAAAACTCCTTATTTCTTGCATCAAAATTTCATTTACATCAATATTATACATAAATAAATCAAAATATCAAATGAATATGAAATTCGTTTAGAGTAAAATAAAAGAAAAAGTAAGCAGGACGGAGAAATGAGCAAGAGAATTAATTTAAATAGCAGCTGGCAGTTCACTAAGAAAGCATGTAAATTTGAAGACCTTAAAAAGCAGAAATTTGATAAGGTAAACATACCCCATACATGGAATGCAAAGGATGGGCAGGATGGCAGCGATGACTATCACAGAGGGCTTTGCTGGTACACAAAAAATTTTGATTTTACACTTGAAGAAAATAAAGAAATCTATATTGAATTCGAGGCGGTCAATTCCGTAGCGGACGTATACCTTAATGGGAAGCATTTAGGGCAGCACAGAGGCGGCTATTCGGCTTTCAGGTTTGATATAACAGATGCAGTTAAGGATGGCCAAAACACTTTGGTTGTAGGGGCCGACAATAGCCACATTGAGGATGTATACCCTATGTTTGCCGACTTTACTTTTTATGGCGGAATATACAGGGATGTAAATCTTATAATTACAGACAGTGTGCACTTTGAGCTGATGGATTACGCTTCATGCGGAGTTTACGTAAGCCAGAAAAATGTAACGGATAAAAAGGCTGAACTTGAAGTAAGAGCGTTGATTTCAAATTCAGAAAAAAAAGAAGGTATAACATTAAATATAAATTTAAAAGATGAAAATGGAAATTCCGTATCATCAAAAAGCCAAAAGGTTAATGGAAAAGAAAAAAGTGAAATAGTAGAATCTCTTACAGTGAATGACCCGGTATTATGGAACGGAACAGAGAATCCATATCTTTATACTCTTGAAGCAGAGCTTGTTTCACAAGGTGAAACTATAGATATGCTATCCATACCTACAGGGTTAAGATACTTTAAATTCGACGGTGACAAAGGCTTCATGCTCAATGGGAAAAGATGCAGGCTGAATGGAGTAAGCCGCCATCAGGATAGGGAGCATGTCGGCAATGCCTTAACCCGCAAACACCAGATTGAAGATATGGCGCTTATAAAAGAAGTTGGCGCTAATTCTATAAGGCTTGCGCACTATCAGCATAATCAATATTTTTACGATTTGTGTGACAAAGAAGGAATGGTTGTGTGGGCGGAGATACCCTATATATCAAGAACATCTGAAGTGGAAGATTACGCGAAAAATGCGGTAAGCCAGATGAAAGAGCTGGTAAAGCAAAGCTATAATCATCCATCCATTGTAATGTGGGGCGTTCAAAACGAAATAGGAATGTTCCCGGATGAAAAGCCTTTAACTGAGATTGTAAACACAATGGATGAAGTGGTGAAAGAAATTGACACAACCAGGGTGACTACCCAGGCCCAGGTAATGATGATAAAAGAAAACGATCCGGCCAACTGGGAAACAGACATTGTAGCATTCAATCAATATCACGGATGGTACGTAGGTGAAACCGAAGGTTATGATAAATTCATAAACGATTTCAGAAAAGCAAATCCTCATAAGTGCATGGGATATTCAGAGTACGGAGCAGAGGGAATATTGAAGTGGCATACAGATGAGCCTAAGGTTAAAGACTATACAGAAGAATATCATGCTAAGTTCCATGAGGAAGTAATGGCTATCTTTAATAAATATGATTTTATTTGGGGAACCTATGTGTGGAATATGTTTGACTTTGGCTCCGATATGCGCGACGAGGGTGGCATTAAGGGACGCAATAACAAAGGGCTTGTGACATTCGACAGAAAAGTTAAAAAGGACGCTTTTTATTTTTACAAATCATTGTGGAGCGAAAAGCCAGTGATTCACATTTGCTCAAAAAGGTTTATTAAAAGGCATACGGACACAATTAAAATAAAAGTATATTCAAATCAGGGCGATGTTACGCTTTCAAACAACGGCACACAAATCAAGACATTAAAAAGCAAATCCAATATTTATGTATTTGAAGTTGAACTCAAAAAAGGCAAAAATAAAGTAAGCGTCTCAGCGTCAGGAATGACAGACACTGCGGTATTTAAAAAGGTAAATAAACCTGAGCAAAAATACATTATTCCGGCATCAGAAAAAGAAAAGGGAATATCTATGGACTTTTTGACAGATGGCGGAGAAGAAAACGTAAAGAACTGGTTTAATGACCTGATGGAAACTGGTGAAAAAGCACCTGAACTTGACATAAAGGAAGGATATTTTTCAGTTAAAGACAAATTGAAAGACATAATGGCAAACAGCGAAGGCGAGGCCTTTATGAGAAGCAACTTGAAACCTTTGGTTGAGCACAGCATGTTCAAGATGATAAAGGGAGGCTCATTGAAGGATTTGCAGAAATTCCAGCCCGATGTCCTGACAGATGCATTGCTTTACAAGATAAATGAAGGACTGAACAAAATAAAAAAATAATGTTTTGCAGTCTGTTTAGCCTGCATGGAATAATAATATATGTATAGAAGGAGTATAATTATGGCACAGGAGAACATGGTACAGTCTCAGACTGAAACAGCCAAACTGAACAAAGCAAAATGGTGGCAAGTATTAGGATTTTCATTTAACAATGCCTCTACAAATGCTGTATTTTTGGTTTTCACACTTTATTTTTTGGTTTACGTAACGGAAATTTATGGGATTTCGCCCATCCTAGTCGGAGCAATTATGACTGGAGCCAGGCTATTTGACGCGGTGACAGATCCTGTTATCGGAATGCTAATTGACAGAACTGACACAAAATTCGGGAGGTTCAGGCCATGGATCTTAGGCGGGGCTGTTGTATCCGCTTTAACATTTGTCCTGATGTTTTCTGGCATTAAGACTGGAACGGATACAGGAAACCTCATACTGATAATTGTTTTATACGTGGTATGGGTATTGGGCTATACGGCACAGACCGCATGTACAAAATCAGCTCAGACAATAGTTTCATCAGTGCCTGAACAGCGAAGCACAATAAATGCACTTGGGCAGCTTTACACAGTTATCCTTTATATGTTCGCAATGGCGGCAGGTATGCCGATAATTGCCGCGATGGGCGGAGTGAACGTACCTGAAGCATGGAAAGTAATAGGCATAATATTCGCCGGTGTACAGCTATTATTTGGGATTTTCACTATTTTAGGATTAAAGGGTAAAGACGTAAAAGAAAACTATAACAAACTGGAAGCCACAGAAAGAGCCAAAATAAAAGATTACTTAAAACTTTTCGGTAAAAACAGGGCACTTCAAATGCTGATTGTAGCAGCGTCTACAAATAAGATTGCACAGACAATGATAGGCTCGCTGACAGTATTGTTCTATTTCTATGTAGCGCAGAATCAGGACCTGCAAAGTTCAGTATCTCTGATTACAATGCCGATTATGATAATTATGACATTTTTGATAATTCCAATCATTAAGCGCTATGGCAGGAAAGAAACTTTCGCGGCTTCATCATGGGGCGGGTTCATATTTGGCATAGCCGCAATCTTCTTGGTATACTTAAACCCGGGAAATATGTGGTGGCTGGTTCTTATAATGGGTCTGAATATGATACTAACCTCAGGAACAGGTGACACAAACCTTATCTCAATGATAGGAGACGCTGCAGATTATCATTATTGGGAATATGGCAAATTCATTCCGGGAATGATAGGTACCGCTTTTTCACTAATTGATAAGGTTATCAGCGCATTTGGCGCTCTGATTATGACTGCTGTGCTGACGCAGGTGGGATTTGAGAGCATGACTGTAACGCCACTGTCTCCGAAAATATTCTGGGCAGTGCTTGCTATGTACTTCGGATTGCCGGCTCTCGGGCACATGTTCTCCGTAATAGGTATGAAGTTCCATCCTCTTGATAAAAAAACTCATGAAAAGATGTTGGTTGAATTAGCAAAAGAACAAAACTCCCAAGCAGAAACCTGATTAGGCGTGTAACAAAAAGGCAGATACTTATAAATAAATGAATTTAAAGTGCAGATTTTTCTGCACTTTAATCATTATATAAGGCAGCTGTATGATTAAATATTAATAGGATATTTTTAAAAAAATACTCAACCAAAAAAATAATGTAACATACTTTTGGCTGAAAGCGAAACGGACTGAAAATCAGTCCGTGTAGGTATCTTAAGTATTGTTAGTTAAAACTACATAGGGTTATGATATAAGTTCCAATGTATCCCTTGCTATCATCAGCTCTTCATTGGTTGCTATCTTCAATGCTTTCACTTGGCAGCCATCGACCGATATTTCAACGTTATCTTCTCTGGATAAATTTTTCTCTTCATCAATTGTTACGCCCAGAAATGACAGCCCGTCTATTACATTTTTGCGAAGGTCTTCGTTGTTTTCGCCGATGCCCGCGGTGAATATAATGGCGTCCACTCCGTCCATTGCAGCGGCGTATGCGCCGATATATTTTTTAATACTATAGTCCAAAGCGTCTACAGCGATTTGGCATTGTTTATTTCCGGCTTTGGCTTCTGTCATTACGTCCCTGTTGTCGCTGGAAAACTGAGAAAGCCCCAAAAGGCCTGATTTTTTATTCAGGATATCCATTACATCATCAATTGAATAATTGTATGTATGCATGATATGCTGAATGATAGCCGGGTCTAAGTCACCGCACCGTGTACCCATGACCAAACCTTCCAAGGGGGTCATGCCCATACTTGTGTCCACAGATTTTCCTTTATTTATTGCACAAATTGATGAGCCGTTACCTAGATGACAGTTAATTAGTTTTAGTTCTTCTAGTGGCTTGCCGAGCATCTGGGCAGCCTTTTGGGCAACGTATCTGTGGGATGAGCCATGAAAACCATATTTACGGATTTTCTTTTCCGTATACATTTCGTACGGGATAGCGTAAAGGTAAGCAACCTCCGGCATTGTCTGATGGAAAGCCGTGTCAAAAACAGCTGCCATTTTAGCGCCTGGCATTATTTCCTGGCACGCGCGTATGCCCATAAGGTTTGCCGGGTTGTGCAAAGGCGCCAGTTCAGCGTTTTCTTCTATTGCTTTTATTACATTGTCATCAATGAGAATAGAGCCTGAAAATGTTTCTCCGCCGTGCACTACCCTGTGCCCAACGGCTGAAATTTCATTCATCGATGAGATTACTCCGTAATCTTTATGGGTTAAGGTGTCAATCATCAGCTTTATGGCCTCACGGTGATTTTTCATCTGTTCATAAATTTTTACGGTTTCCTTGCCTGCAATCTTGTGTTTAAGATTGGACTTCTTGTCGCCTATGCGTTCTGCAGTGCCCTTTGCAAGTACAGTTTCATTATCCATGTTAATTAACTGATACTTTAAGGATGAGCTTCCTGCATTTACTACTAATATATTCATAAAATCCTCCAAAGAAAATAATATCCGTAAATAAAATTAATGATTTAAACAATATATTATCTATTGCCCAAATGACATTATAAATCAAATGTTTGATAAAAACAAACTAATAAATTCATTTTCTTTTTCTATATGGCAGGAGTGCCCTGCACCTTCGATTATAAACTCTTTGTACTTGCCGCCGTTAGTTTTGTATTTCTCAAAAATATACCTAGTCTGTGAAACCATGGGCTGAGGTGGCATCTTATCCTCTCCCGGATATCCTGGGACTATGCCCATTTTCCCGAGTACTGCTAAATCAGAAAATGAATTGTCTGAAACTAAAGTGTCGGAGTCTCCGCGGAACCATAAAATAGGAGGCTTGACAGGAATATCAGCTATTGCGCTGACGTTTGCATATTGCGGTGCCAGGCAGTTGTTTGTTCCTTTTGTGCCTGGCAGGACATATGGGAATTCAGCAGTTTGAGTTAAGTCTCCGGGGTAATAGTCAGGCCCTAATTTCATGTCCATGATCTCATCGACAAAGAAGTCTTCCCATTCCTTTTCAGGAATAAAGCCCGGTTTGAAATAACTTTTGCGCATTACGTCTCGTATTGTGCCCGGAGCGTCTGATTTATCTTTTGCCGCAAGACTTTTTAAAAAGTCAGGGTTTACGAATCCGCCGGCTGAACCAAGGCCGTCTTCACTTATCATTTTGCCTTCTTCGCCTATAGTGCCTCCGAACCCAAAGGGCGACATAGGGCTGATTAAAACAAGAGCTTCCAGTTTTTCAGGGTATTCAATAGCGTATTTCATTGCTATTCCACCGCTTAATGACCAGCCGGTTAATATAAACTTGCCAAAGCCCAGGGATTCTGCAAGTGCGTCAATGTCCTTCGCCCAGTCCAAAAGACCGGTTTTCGAATTTATAGGGCTTGCTTCTGTTTTGCCATATCCGTTTAGGTCGGGAGCTAAAATATCAAATTTGTCTTTAAGGCGTTCCATCAACGGCAGGTAAAATCCTCCGGATGAAACATTTCCGTGGAGAAGTATAAGTTTTCTGGCATTTCCTTCCCCCATTCTGTAATATGCTGTTTTTCTGCGGGATGTTGTTTTATACTGCTTTTGAATATTCATTCGTTTCCTCCTTCTTTAAGGCGAAATTTACAGGTGAACATATTTTAATAATATGAAACATGAAACACCTTTCATATTGATTATAGCATATGTTTTTATGTTTTTCACGGATTTAATAAAAAAAATCAAAAAAAATATCATTTTTCACAAAAAAGGCTTGACAAATCAATTGTTCTAGTAGAATATTAACATATAACATGAATCATGTTTCATGTATTATATGATTCAAGTTTCATGTTTATCCTTAAGGATAAGTGATAATTTATAACTAATATTGTTTTTATGTATTTTAGAAGGAGGAAACAAATGACAAAGACTTATATAGTGGGGGCTAAGAGAACAGCCGTAGGTTCATTTTTGGGCACATTAAAGGATGTATCAGCCGCTAATATGGGTGTTGAAGTAGTGACAAAGCTGATGGAAGAATCAAATGTAGATCCCAAGACTGTTGATGAACTAATATGCGGAAATATCCTGAGCGCAAATTTGGGACAGGGTATCGCAAGGCAAATTGCTGTAAAAGCAGGCATTCCTCAGGAAGTTTGTGCATATAGCCTTAATATGCTGTGCGGAAGCGGAATGAAAGCCGTGCTTAATGCGGTAAGCAGCATACAAAGCGGATACGCAGACATCATAGTCGCAGGCGGAGTTGAAAGCATGAGCGGCGCGCCTATGCTTATGCCGCATACTGTTCGTTCAGGTTCAAAAATGGGTGAAATCACTTTGACTGACCATATGATTAAAGATGCTTTAACCGACGCATTTTCAGGAGTACATATGGGAGTTACTGCTGAAAATATTGCTGAAAAGTACAATATATCGAGACAGGAGCAGGACGAGTTCGCCTACAATTCACAGCAAAAAGCAATAAAAGCTATCGACGAAGGAAAGTTCGTTGATGAAATAGTACCCTTGAATGTAAAAGTTAAAAGAGACACAGTTGTATTTGACACTGACGAGTTTCCCAACAGGACGACCAATCCTGAGAAACTATCAGCTTTAAGGGCTGTTTTCAAAAAAGACGGAACCGTAACTGCCGGCAACGCATCAGGAATAAATGACGGCGCGTCATTTGTAATAGTTGCAAGCGAAGAAGCGGTTAAAAAATACAACCTTAAGCCTATGGCTGAAATTGTCGGCATGGGACAGGGCGGAGTTGACCCGCAGTACATGGGGTTAGGCCCGGTGCCTGCAGTAAAGAACGCGTTAAAAGATGCTGAAAAGAAATTAGCAGACATGGATTTGATTGAGCTAAACGAAGCATTCGCGGCTCAAAGTCTTGGTGTGGTAAAGCAGTTGTCAGCAAATCATAATATGTTAGAAGAGGACATAATGGAAGTAACCAATGTTAACGGCGGAGCAATTGCGTTGGGACATCCTGTGGGAGCCAGCGGAAACCGCATATTAGTAACATTGATTTATGAAATGCAAAAGCGCAAAAGTGAATACGGCCTTGCATCACTGTGCATAGGCGGCGGAATGGGCGCTGCAATAGTAATTAAGAGAATGGAGATGTAAATCTCCAGCGCATCGAATAATGGGCCGAAAGGCGCAAGGCTTGTTTGAGGCAAAGTTAAACAAGCACAAAAAAATAATAATATGAATATGAGATAATATATACATTCTAGAAGGAGAAGAAAAATGAGACTGGATGGAAAAGTTGCCATAGTAACAGGCGGAGCTAAAGGCCTGGGCGAAGCAATGGCAAGAATGTTTGCTAAAGAGGGCGCAAAAGTAATAGCGGCGGATATGGCCCCGTTGACATACGAAGAGAATAACGTTGAGTTTTTTAAAGTCAACGTAACAGACACTGAAGACTGCCAGAAGCTTTTTGATTACGCAGTAGAAAAATACGGTAAAATTGATGTTTTGGTAAACAACGCAGGAATCACAAGAGACGGCCTCACACGCAAAATGACAGATGAAATGTGGAATCTGGTTTTGGATGTAAACTTAAAAGGCGTATTTAACCTGACACGCCTTGTCGGCCCGCACATGCAGGCAAATCAATCCGGAAGCATTATAAACATTTCAAGTGTAGTAGGAGTTTTCGGAAACATCGGCCAGGCAAATTACGCAGCCACAAAGGCTGGTGTTATCGGCCTTACAAAAACATGGGCAAAGGAATTTGCGTTAAAGGGCGGCAACGTTCGAGTAAACGCTATTGCCCCAGGTTACACGATGACAGATATTTTGAAAACTGTTCCTCAGGAGCTTTTGGACAAATTTGCGGCAATGACAATGCTTGGAAGGCTAGGACAGCCTGATGAAATAGCATCTGCAGCGCTGTTTTTGGCAAGTGATGAAGCAAGCTACATTACAGGACATGTATTACAGGCAGACGGCGGAATGCGTCTATAAGATGCAGGAGTATAGGTAAAATGAGCACAATCAATATTGGAGTAGTAGGAACTGGCATATATCTCCCTAAGGAGCGTATGGATGCCGGTGAAGTGGCAAAGGCAACAAAAGGCGTATGGAGCGAAGAGGCCGTCAGAGAAAAGCTGGGTATAAAAAATAAAACTGTTCCCAGTGATAAAGACAGCGATGGTACGCAGGAAATGGGTGCGCTGGCAGCATTAGACTGCCTTAAAAGAACAGGCGTGGATCCTAAGGAAATAGATGTTATATTGTGCATAGGTGAGGAGTGGAAGGAATACCCCCTCACCACTTCGGCCCTGTACGTACAGGACAGAATCGGCGCAGTTAACGCCTGGGGCATTGACGTTCAGAACAGATGCTGTACATGCGTATCAGCAATGAAAATAGCTAAAGACATGATGATAGCCGACGAAGAAGTGAATACGGTTATGGTTGTGGGCGGATACAGGAACGTGGATTTTGTGGATTATGCGGACCCGAAAATGTCCATGATGTATAATCTTGCTGCAGGCGGCGGCGCATTGATTCTTAAAAAGAATTATGATAAAAACCTTCTTTTGGGGTCACACATAATTTCAGATGGTTCTTTGGCAAGGACAGCCGGAGTTGAGATTGGCGGGACAAAAAATCCTTTTACATGTGAAAACCTGGAGGAAGGCAAAAAGTCACTTCGTTTGATGGACGCTCAGCGCATGAAAGATAAACTTAACGAAGTATCTATGCCGAATTGGATGACCTGCATTAATAAATCACTGGAAAAGTCAAAGATGGGACTAGAAGATTTATCTTATCTTGCAATACTGCATATAAAAAGGTCCGGACATGAAAGCATGCTAAAAAGCCTTGGGCTGACAGAAGAACAAAGTATATACTTAGAAGAGTACGGACACATTGGACAGATTGACCAGATCCTTTCTTTGCATCTGGCACTGGAGCAGGGGAAAGTCAAAGACGGCAGTGTCGTTTGTATGTTGGCGGCAGGCATAGGATATGTGTGGGCTGCTAATATAATTCGGTGGGGGTAAAAAATATGACTTTGCAGACTATATTGCAGACAATACTTAGCAATGCACACCTGGCTGGAATTCTTGTCCTTGCTACAACAGGCATTATGCTTGTTTTCAGGACGTCTTTCACCACTAACTTTGCTCAGGGAATGATGGCTACTGTTGGGATATTTACCACAGTAGCTCTTACGGACAAAATGGGATTAAACATATGGCTTGGTGTTGCTTTGGGAATTGTATTAAGCTTTTTCCTTGGGCTTTTTATTGACGTTGCCATAATAAGAAAGGCAAAGAAAGTCAGCATAGTCGGAAAACAGATGATAACAATGGGGCTTGTTATTATAATTTCCGCGCTGATTCCTTTGATATACGGAACAATTCCTTTTGAATTCGGAAGGTTTATTGAAGGCAATTTCGATTTTGCTATAGGTAATATGGACTTATATATAACCAAAAATGGCCTATTGATTTTGGGAGTTGCCGCAGTAATTGTGACAATAATTTTTATAAGCCTTTATTTTACAAAGTGGGGCCTTGGCGTGCGCGCGACGGCATCAAACGAAACAGTTGCAAGTATGATGGGCATAAACACTAGGATAATTACGGCAATGAGCTGGTCTTTGGCAGGCGGATGCGGAGCGGTGGCAGCCATACTTATGGCTTCCCAGTCAGGCACGGTTGAAAACACGATGATGGTGTCTGTACAGGTTAATGGATTTATGGCGTCAGTTCTGGGAGGGTTTTCATCTTTCTATGGCCCGATAATAGGCGCTTTGCTAATTCCTATAAGCAAGGCGGTAATAGCCATTTACAACAGCTTATGGAGCGGAGTAATTTTATATTCAGCCATATTGCTTGTAGTGCTGATTAAGCCGAGAGGGCTGTTCGGCAAAAAGGACGTAAAGAAGGTGTAACCATGGCAAATGAATATAGAAAAGAACTGATAAATGAAGGGAACAACAAACTCAAGCAGATGATAAACCATCCTCTTTTTGGATTTGTTATTTTGACTATTATTCTTGCGGGAGTGCAGCTTTTGTTTATGTTTACAGACGGCATAATAAGCCTTACAGTTTCAAAAGCCATTGCGCAGACGCTGATTTACGCAATTGTAGGCATGGGCTTTGCGATACTTTTAGGATATGCCGGCCTAGCATCCCTAGGTACAGCAGGCTTTATAGGGCTTGGCAGTTACATCGCTGGAAATATGCTGAAGCTTATACCTGTGCCTATTCCGTATCTTCTGGTAATAGCTGCAGTAATAATAGTGGGAATAATACTCGGTGGAATCGTTGGATTTATTTCACTGCGCATTGAGGGAATGTATCTGGCAATTATAACTTT
This sequence comes from uncultured Christensenellaceae bacterium, assembly GCA_964509795.1. Taxonomy (GTDB): domain Bacteria; phylum Bacillota; class Clostridia; order Christensenellales; family UMGS416; genus JAFGUF01. The sequence continues at coordinate 20,894 of CAZDZB010000010.1, forward strand.
GGGATTATCTGAAATACTCCTTGAACTTTTCAAGACACCAAACCAGTTTACGGGCGGAGCTTCAGGGCTCAAATCAGTGCCATGGGTAAAACTTGCAATGTTTTATGAGATGGACAGGGAAAAGATGTTTTTCTTAATACTGGCAGTTTTGTTTATTATGATAGTCTTTACAATAAATATAATAAACAGCCCCACAGGAAGGGCCATGCTGGCCATGAAAAACAGCCAGTCAGCAGCGCAGGCAATGGGAATCAGCATATTAAAGTACCGCCTGCTGGCTTTTGTTCTGGCAACAATTTACGCAATGATAGGCGGCGCGCTTTATGTAACATACCTAAGGGCTTCAAACACATCCTCCTGGACCCTGGCACTTTCATTAAACGTTTTAGCGGCGGTTATAATCGGAGGATACAGGTCGGTGTGGGGCGTGCTTATGGGTACATTTGTTATTTTCGGGCTGGATCTTGCAGTTCTTAAAAACATTGACTTTTTTAATAAGTATCCCGGTTCATCGGCAATATTTTCCGGAGTGCTTATTGTCTTAATAGTTATGTTTTATCCGGGCGGCCTCATCAGGCTTTTTTCAGATATTAAAACTTTGATAAAGTCAGGCGTAGAAAAATGGAAGGTATACAGATATGGCAAAGATTATAAATAATATTACAGCAAAACGTCTGATAAGAAAAAGAAACAGAGCTTCATCTGATTATGACCTGAACAACACTTACTTGAATGTTGCCAAAGAGATATTGGATGAACAGCATAAAATGGACGTTGAAAAAAAACATAATAAAATAAATAAATCTCTCAGCACTCTTAAGCAAAGGGCTGCCTCACCAAAAGCAATTGCAGAAGAAAACATGAAAAGCGATCTTAATAAGCTTGCAGACAAGCAGCGCCTTCCAAGGCTGGCTGTGGAGCAGACTTACCTGAGAAAAGCAGAGAAACTGGGCAAAGAAGAGGCAGAAAGCTACAAAAAGGCTGCCATTAAAAAACTTGACGATAAGCAAAATGATCTGAAAGAAAAATGGAACAGCATAATTAAGCAAAGTTCCGATAAAAAAGACAAAAACGCGGAAAAAGAATATTTGGAAGCAAAAAAAGCCTATGAAAATCAGCTTGCTGAATTTCATAAGCAAAGCATGAAAAAAGCGGAACAAAGGTATGCGGATATACAAGAAAAATATGCTGCTTTTAACGTGAAGCTTAAAAATGTTATTGAGTCATGCAATAAAAATCTGGAAGGCCATAAAGATGCGGCTCAAAAAGAGTTGAAAAGCAAAGACACAATACTTCAGCTAGAGGCATTAGAAATGCACTTTGGCGGAGTTAAGGCCGTGGACAAGCTGAGCTTTGAGGTTAGAGAGGGAGAGATTTTCGGGCTGATAGGGCCTAACGGAGCAGGAAAAACCACTGTGTTTAACTGCATAACCCAATTTAACAAGCCAACTGGCGGAAACATATATTACCGCAACAAAAACAAAGAGGTAATGGACCTGACTCACCAGAAGGTGCATAACATAATTAAAACAGGCATAGTAAGAACATTTCAGAACCTGGAGCTTATTTGGGAACTTTCTGTGCTTGATAATATGCTCATTGGCGCACAGGTATTATACAGTGCAGGATTTTTCGACCATCTTTTCCACACAAGGAAATTAAAGAGGGAAGAAAAGATAATGAAAGCCAGGGCGCTGGATGTTTTAGAAAGGCTGGGACTCACTGCTTATAAGGATACTATTCCTTATGGATTGCCTTACGGAATACTCAAAAAGATTGAACTGGCAAGGACACTGATGGTTCATCCCAGGTTAATAATACTTGATGAGCCGGCGGCAGGGCTAAACGAAGCCGAAACAGAAGAGCTCGCAAAGACAATACACAAAATAAGAGAAGATTACAACTGTACCATATTCTTAGTGGAGCACGACATGGGCCTTGTAATGGATATATGTGACACCGTATGTGCTATTTCATTTGGGAAAATGCTGGCTATAGGCACACCGAGTGAAATTCAGACTAACGCCCTTGTACAGGAAGCTTACTTAGGCTCAGCAGTGACGGAGGATGAAAATGAGTAAAATATTACAAATTGAAGATCTCGTCGTAGATTACGGATATGTACGTGCATTAAAGGGCATAAATATGTCTGTTGAAGAGGGAACTATTGTGGCTATCCTCGGTGCGAACGGCGCAGGCAAAAGCACAACAGTAAGGACAGTGTCAGGCATTGTAAAGGCCAAAAGTGGCAAAGTATCCTTTATGGGAAGCGATATTACCAACAAAGAAGTTCACAAGATTGCGGCTAGGGGAATTATCCAGTCTCCGGAAGGCAGAATGATATTAAACGGGCTTACGACGGAGGAAAACCTTCTTGTTGGTGCATACAGCATTAGATCAAAAGAACAGGTGAACAAAAACTTAGAAGAAGTGTTTAATTATTTCCCGGTACTCAAAGAGCGCAGAAAGCAGCAGGCATCAACTTTATCCGGCGGCGAACAGCAAATGCTCGCAATAGGCCGGGCATTGATGAGCAAACCTAAGCTTTTGCTTATGGATGAACCTTCTTTAGGATTGGCGCCTTTAATTGTAAGAGAGATATTCTCAATTATAAAAAGAATAAAGGATGAAGGAACTACTATATTAATTGTTGAACAGAATGCGTATCAAACCTTGAAAATTGCAGATTATGCTTATGTACTTGAGCTTGGCAGTGTGAAAACCGAAGGAGTAGGAAGCCAGCTTATAAAAGATGAATCCTTGTTTGCGGCATACTTGGGAAACAGAAATAATAGTAAATAATTTAAGAAATAACCGGGAAACCGGATATTTATAAAAAAACAATATAGCAACACATGTAAGAAAAGGAGAAAAGAAAATGAGAAAAACAACAGGTTTAATGAAAGTTCTTATTATTTTAGCAGTCTTGGCATTAGCTATGACATCATGTGCTAAAGAATCAGTAGTTGACGAACCGACACAAGAAACAACAGTTGAAGAAACAGCAACAGAAGCACCTGAGGTAGTAGAATATGGCCAAGGTGTTACAGATACAACAATTACTGTTGGTAACACAGCAGCTGTATCAGGCGCTTTAGCAGTTGTAGGCGTACCTTTCAATGACGCTATTATGGCATATTTCAAGATGATAAATGATGCAGGCGGAATTGACGGCAGAATGATAGAATTCGTATCATATGACGACGGATTTGACGGAGCAACAGGCGCAGCACTGACAGAGAAACTGGCAGAAGAAGATGAAGTTTTCGCATTAGTAGGACACTTCGGAACACCTACAGTTTCAGCAACAGTTGACTACATCCAAGAGATTGGTATTCCTATGGTTTACGCAGCAACAGGCATTAACGGCCTTTATTTTGAAGAGAGCCCAATGAACCCTGTAATGGCTGTTCAACCAATTTATATGACAGACGGACGCATCATGGCAGCACGTGCATTTAACGAAGACCTCTTTAACGGATCAAAATTAGCTGAGGATGCAGTTGTTGGCGTGCTTTACACAAATGACGACGCAGGTTCATCAATCTTAGCAGGCGTACAGGCAGAAGCAGCCGCTGAGAAAATGGAAGCTAATCTGGTAGTTGAAGCAGTAGCAGAAGGCACATATGCAACAGGCGTACAAAAATTAAAAGACGCAGGCGTTTCAGTAGTAATCCTTGCTATGAACCAAGTTCCTTTCAAAGAAACATTGGTTGCAATGGATGACGCGCAACTGGAAGTTCCTGTATTCACATCATATGTAAATGCTGATGTAACAGCAGTTGACCATACAAAGTATTCAGAAAATCGTGCGATTTATACAAATGCTTGGGTTGACGTATATTCAGAAAAAGGACAAGCTGACGTTCAGGATTACATAGCATGCATAGCACAGGCTGACCTTGCCGATGATGTAAAAGAAGCATATTACACTAACTCATTCGCAACAGCAGGCTACATCGCAGCAGTTGTATTCGTAGAGGGCTTGAAGCGCTTAGAAGCTAATGGAGAGGTACCTACATGGGACAACTACATTGCAGCAATGGAAGAGGGCCCGATTGACATTCCTATGGGTGGAACAGTTGACTTCTCAGGCGGAAAGCGCTGGGGTATCGACTCAATGTCACTGCTTCAATATACAATAACAGAAGTTGACGGAGCAGATCCGACAGAAGCATTCGTTAAGGTACGTGAAATCGAAGTATTAAGCGAAATAGCAGGCAACTAATAAGTATTAGTAAACTTACAATGGGGGGAATTATATTCCCCCCGAAATTTATCTAAGAGGTGAAACTATGAATTACGATTATAGTTCAAAACTTATAACATTACAGCAGGCGCTGGATTTGGTGAAACCAAATGACTATATAGTTACAGGTATGTGCATAGCAGAAGCTAAGGATTTCATGTCCCAGCTTCATACAATAGCAGACAGAGTAGTGGATGTTTCGGTATCTAACTGCATTCCTATGGCAGATCACGAATTTTTTGCAAACCCCGAATACCGAAGCAAATTTATGGTGGAAACATGGTTTTACACAGCATCACTGCGCAGGTTCCATAAAAACGGAAATGTAACATACATTCCTAATCATTTGCATCTGGCTGCAAAAAAAAGGCTTGATTTCAAAAAGCCGAACATTTATGTAGGGGCGGCCGCAATGCCTGATAAGCATGGTAACATATCATTAAGTTTAAGTACAACATATGAAAAGCAGATGATTGAACAAGCAGATATTACAATATTGGAAATCAATCCGAATTTTCCACGAACATTCGGTGATATACAGGTTCATGTAAAAGATATTGATTATTTGGTAAAAGCAGATTATGAACCGCTTGCTTTACCTGACCCGGTTATGAATGATAAAGACAGGAAAATAGGGCAATATATTGCTGACTTAGTCGAAGACGGCTCCTGCCTGCAGCTTGGCATAGGCGGAATACCGAACGCCGTGGCAGAGGCATTGATTGACAAAAAAGACCTGGGTGTACATACAGAGATGTTCTCAGACGGCATGATGAAACTTTATAAAGCCGGAGTAATAACCGGCAAATACAAAAACATGGATAAAGGCAAGATGATAGCTACATTTGCCATGGGCTCCAAAGAACTGTATGAATTTCTGGATGATAATCCTGCAGTGGAGTTTTATGACGGTTATTACACAAATGACCCATATGTAATAGCCCAGAATGACAAACAAATTTCAATAAATACAACATTAGAAGTTGACCTTACAGGCCAGTGCGCAAGTGAGTCATTAGGATCTGTTCACTTCAGCGGTACAGGCGGACAAAGCGACACAGCAGTGGGAGCACAGATGTCCAAAGGAGGCAAGTCCTTTATTACGCTGTATTCAACAGCAATGGTAAGAAACCCTGAAACCGGCGAAAAAGAAGAAATCAGCAAGATAGTACATCAGCTAAAGCAGGGAGCGGCAGTATCACTTTCCAGAAATGATGTTGATTATGTTGTAACAGAGTATGGCGTGGCTGCATTGCGAGGCACAGGAATCACAGAAAGAGTTGACAGGCTTATAGCCATAGCCCATCCTAAATTCAGAGATGAGCTGAAGCAGCAGGCATTAGAGCTTGGCCTTATATATGAAAGGTAGACTATGAGCACTTTTAAATTTGAAGAGAGAAATGTTTTTTACCGTACAGTTGGCAATGGTGAACCGCTGCTTATTATGAACGGCATTATGATGTCCACAAGAAGCTGGATACCATTCGAGAAACATTTCGGTGAAAATAACTTTCTCATTCTACTTGACCTTTTAGACCAGGGACAGAGCGACAAAATGGATGGCCCATTTGACCAGAGTGTGCAGGCGGAGGTTGTTTTAAAGCTGCTTGATGAGCTTAATATTGATAAGGTGTCTATACTCGGCACATCATACGGCGGTGAAGTGGCGCTTAAATTCGCAGCAAAATACCCTGACAGGGTAAAAAGAATGGTGCTTGCAAACACCGTGGCCAAAACCAACGCGTGGCTCAAAGAGATTGGTGATGCTTGGAATTTTGCATCAGGCAACCCAGAAGCTTACTACTGTACAACCATTCCTACCATATATTCCCCTGCATATTATGATAGAAAAAAGGATTGGATGGCTCAAAGGAAAAAGGTTCTCACAGAGACAGCGTTCGCAAATGAAGACTTTTTGAACAGCATGATAAGGCTTACTAACTCCGCAAGAGAACATGATGTCACAGAAGAGCTGAAAAACATTACTGCTCCGACCTTGTTAATAAGCTGCGACCAGGACCACATTACACCTCTCGAAGAACAAAGATTTTTGAAGCAGAACATGCCTAATGCAGAGCTTGTTATCCTTCCTGAAACAGGCCATGCCGCATTCTATGAAAGGCCATACCTTTTTGTGTCATTAGTACTCGGATTTATCAATTTATCTGATGAGC
>CAZDZB010000011.1:0-27295 GCA_964509795.1 uncultured Christensenellaceae bacterium
AAATCCAATACTATTGAAAAGTCCAATGTTATTGAAAATTAAATGATTTTCAATAACATTGAGTGAGTGTCGTCGAACTCAACTTTTACTATTTTGTCTTTTTCCAGCTCTTTCATTATGTCCGAAAACCTCTTGAAACCGAGATCTTTTTCATCAAAGCCCGGATAATCAGACTGTACTGCGCTTTTAATTATGGACGGATTAACTCTTTCAAATCCGTCTTCTTTAAAGTCTTTAAGCTTCTGTATAAAAATCTCTTTCCAGTTGGATTTATTTATTTTATTAACTGTCTTTTCATCCTGTGCTAATGAAACCATGATAATGTTGTTCTCGTCTTTTAAAGTTATTGACTTAAATTTGTTTTTAAGTATTTTTAAAAGTTTTGAAAATGTAGAACATCCGAATTCTTTCTCGTCAAAATCAGGGCGCAGCCTTTTAAGGGTTTTCTTAAGTTCGCTTGCATACATCACGCTGTCAGCGTCTCCCTGGTCAGAAAGTATTCTTTCAATCAATACATTAAGTTCCTCTATTGTCATTGTTGTCACGTCACTTGTGTCGCTGGACTTTTTCTTAAACCTGTTTTTCTTTGACGCTACAGCAACCGTTTCCAGGAACACAAACTCATTACATGCATTTATAAATATCTTGCTGGCAACTTCAGATCTTGAGATTCCGAGCACATATTTACCCATTGATTTTAGTTTGCCTACCAATGGCGTGTAGTCCGAGTCCCCGGACACAATGCAGAAACAATCTATTAAATCGTTCTTATAGGCTACTTCCAAAGCGTCTATAACAAGCTGAATATCCTGATTGTTCTTCTGGTTGTATCCCCATCTGATTGACGGCACCACGGTAAATGTATTGCTCAGCAATGATGATTTAAGCCCTGTATATCTTTCTGTGTATCCATATGCCTTGCCAAGCAGTATGTCTCCTCTCATCTTTACCTTTTCTATCACATCCATAAAGGTTTCCACTTTGCCGCCGCAGTTTTCAAGATCAATAAATATAGCATAATTATTTCTTTCTTTTTCCATTCTTTTTCACCTCCTTTATTTTATTTGTTTCTATTTATCATAATAAATACATATTATGGTCATTGTTAGTCTATCATTTTTACATTGGATTGGCAAGATATGCTGAATAATATTGCTATCAATTATTATTTTATTAAAATAGAATTATACTTTATTTTGTAGCGCATCAAGAACCTGCTTCTGTTTGTACTCTACAATCTCCATTATCAGTTTTTCAGGCAAAGCCTCATCAAGCGGAAACTGCACAGAGCCTTTCCCTTGCTTATATCGCTGCAGTTGCTTTGCAAAGTGCTCCATAGTGTCAGCGCCCGGGTAAAGCCCAACGTGATTTTCGTATCCGGCCATCATTACCTGCTGGTCTCTTTTGCCGCCGGGTACCATTGCGTATGCAGGAATATTATAGTTAATCAGCTCAAAAGCATCAGGTGCCGCTTTATATATACATGCTCTTAATTGCTGAAGTTTGCTTTTTGTTTTTGGAGCGAGATGTTCCATATATTCATCTGCTGATTTAAATGTCTTTATGCCACTCATTTTATTACCTCTTCAGTTTTCATTATATATAATACATAAATACTATCCTTAACCTTATAAAACTTTATAAACATTATCATTGTTCATAATATTAACCAATATCAAAGAAAAACTTAATTGTCCCAAAGCCATGTGTTGCCATAGTTTATCTAATATGATATAATTTAAAAAAATCTAAAGGAGGACTTGTTTGATGATTGTAAAAGTGAATAACAGTTTAAAACGGAATGAAGCCAAATCAGTCCTTAGTTTAGGTACGAGTAGATAGATTTTACTATTTTACTCTTTATATAACCTTGACCACAGGATTGACGCCTGTGGCATTTTTATGCCCAAAAACGACAAAATAAAATTAAGGAATATATAAATGAGTAATATACACTTAGAAGATTATGGATTTAACGAAAAACATCAAACTCTCGCAAAACAATATGACCAAAATCTAACTCCCGCGAGAATCACCGCGGTATATCAGGGAATCTACGAAATAGCAACCGATTTCGGCATCTCCAAGGCAAAACTGCGAGGAAACTACACTCTCCAAAACCCCTATGAGGAATCAATCCCCACGGTGGGTGACTTTGTGATGGTTGACTACCAAAAAGGCGCATCCTTCAGCCTTATATACCATCTGATTCACCGCTCTTCACTGCTCACCAGAAAAGCTCCTGAAGACAACAAAAAGACCAATCAGATGCTGGGCGCAAATATCGATTACGCTTTCATTGTTACGTCAATGAACAAGGATTTCAGCCCGGGTAGAATAGAAAGGTATTTAACAGCAATATACCAGGGCGGCATAACCCCCGTTATTATATTAAGCAAAAGCGACCTTGCCGACAATGAATATGAATACATCAGCAAAGCCTCTGACATAGCCTTTGGGCTGGATATAATATGTACATCAACTGTGACTTCCGAGGGAATAGACACAGTGAAGTCAATGCTCAAAAAAGGAAAAACTGTAATATTCATAGGCTCATCGGGGGTCGGCAAATCCTCTTTGGTAAATGCCGTCGCAGGCAGCGAAATAATGCATGTAGAAAAAATACGTGAGGACGATGACAAAGGAAGGCACACAACCACCCACAGACAGCTTATCATGCTCGACAGCGGTTGTATGCTTATCGATACCCCCGGCATGAGGGAGTTCGGCCTATTGGATTCAGACAGTGTTGATGAAACATTCAAAGATATCTACGAGCTGGCAAAGGGCTGCAGGTTTTCCGACTGCACTCACGATAAGGAGATTGACTGCGCTGTTAAAAACGCCATCGATCAAGGAGAGCTTGACCTGGAAAGGCTTAAACAATATAACAAGCAAAAAAAGGTAGACAGTTACTACACCAATAAACATTATTTAAAAAACAAAGAAAAGGCTATGAAAAAATATTACGAGCTCGGAAAACAGGCAAGAAAGAAAAAAAGCTATGAAGGCTATGATTATTAAAATGTGCCGCCTATTGAGTATTCAATAGGCGGTTTTTTATTCCAAAAAGAAAAGTTCGCCGTCTATACTATATATGACATGGTATTTAGCTCCGCTTACCTCATTGTTCTGTAAGCCCTTAAACATTTCATCATCTTCAATATCTGTGCTTATCTCCAAATCCAAAAGCAGGCAGTCATAGCCATAGGCGTTATAAATGCCGTTAAATGTGTTATTCTCAATGCAAATGTTGCTCATTTGCGCGTCACTGCCGAAATTGATGATAAAGTAACCAAGGTTGTAGTTGTCTTCCCTGTTCTGCGATGACGAAAATCCATATCCGATATTTGACACCTGATTCCCGGAAAAAGCAATATCACTCATTACGGTGTTTTTGCCCTTGAGCCACAATTCAAATGCGGACATTCCGCAATTGTAAATCACATTATTTGTGTATGAAATATTTGTTTGCGACGCTCCGTTTTGTGAGCCCTGGTTTGTTACCGCGGTATCGAATATTTCAAATATTTCACAGCTGTCAACCGCATTGCCAGCAGCCGAATTGTAAAACTCCACTCCGTTTCCATACCTTACAGGATTGTTATCCTCATCATATTTCAAAAATCCGCCACCCATGTATGATATACAGCAGCCTTCAATCAGGACATTATAAACTTCGCTTCCGCCAAATCCATGCGCCCCGCCGTTTTTTATTTCCAGTTCTTTAAAAACTATGTCGTGCTTATTGCTTAAATCAATTAGGTTTTGAGTTACGCAAAATTCCACTGAATAATACTGGCTGCTTTTGCCGTTAATCAAACTCACAATATCTTTATCGGCGTATATAAAAAACACACCGGAGTTTCTGTCATAAAAATAGTCCAGTGGATTTACCAGGTCATAAAGAGCAAATTTCTTTATTCCAAATGCTTCTCCCTCATTTATTATCACATTTCCAATGTCTGCATTGCACGGGAATCCATAAATATAATCATCCAGCTTTTCCAATTTATCAGCTAAATCAAATATTGATACACTCCCCATAATAACCGGCAGGCTTCCCTGTCCGTAACTTGAGTATGTCACTTTCTGCTGCTGTGTCCCTGAAACTGGAAGTAAATTGCCACGGAATACACTGCCTCGCTCAAACAACACTGTATCCCCGGGTTTCAGGTCAAGATTATTAACCTGCTCAATGCTTAACAAAGCATTTCCCGCGCTAAGTCCATCATTCTCCAGGCTGCCGCTTAATGAACTGACATAGTATGTCCTGCAGTTTTCATTATATTGTTCCTCTATGATGCACGATGAAAAAATCAGAAATATAAATAACAAAGTGATTATATAAAATAATATTTTTACTGGTTTTTTAAAATTCATTTTACTATGAGATAATTTCGAATAGCTCCTGCAGGCTATATATTGTGTAATCGGGCCTGCAGTCAGTTTCGGCTTCCCTGTTGTGGTCGCGTATAATATAAATACTGTCTATTCCCGCGTTTGCCGCGCCGCATATATCAGAAGAAATGCTGTCACCTACATATATCGCTTCTTGTTCTTCCACGCCAAGTTCTTGCAGTGCGTGCTTAAAAATACTTACGTCCGGCTTTGCGAATCCGAAATCAGAGCTTATCACAGTGCTGTCAAAAAATTCTTCAATGCCGAGCACATGTATCTTTTTGTGCTGCTGAGAGCTTTCGCCATTTGTTATAATTCCCAGCTTATATCCCACATCTTTCAGCTTTTTAAGCAGTAATGGCGCATTGTCCAGCGGCTGCCAGCAGCTTTCATATATTTTAAGATATTCTATAAACTTCTCATTTGCTTCATCGTCACTTAACGATATGCCAAAATGAGAGTACAACGCCTTAATGCGATATATTCTGTGGTCTTCCCAGCTGATTTGCTTATCCCTGTACAGTATAAAATATTTCTTAAGCAGATTTTTGTTTAACTTTAAGAATTCTTCAAAAGCCATCTTATGAAAAACAGAATACTTGTTATACAATTTTTCAAATGATTTTTCAACTGCCCCGAAATGGTCAAACAGAGTTCCGTCCAAATCAAAAATAACAGCTTTGTATTTTTTGCGGCTTTTTGTGTCCTTCAGCCATTCTTTCACATGCGCAAAAAGCAGTGGCTGAATTTGCGGATAAGTCAAGTCCTTCGGCAGGTCATCAAAAAACAAAATTTCAGCAATTTCCATATCGGGCAGTTTGCCGAATGATTTTATTTCAGCGAAATAAAGCGCACCGTACCTGGTTACCCCATCACGCTCAACGCCATATATACAGACTTTTTCTATTGTAAAATCTTCGGCACCGGTTTCTTCATAAAGCTCTCTTTTCGCAGCCTCATCGCAGTTTTCATTTTTTTCGATGTGCCCGCCCGGTACTTCAAATGTGCTGCGCTGCTTATGGCGGCAAAGCACCCATTTTTCTTGATAGCGCGCGATTATTACAGAATATATTAACTCTGATGTTTCCGGTTTTGCTTCGCCGAATATGACATTAAATGTTTTTTTATTATTGCTTTTTTTCACGTTTGTTTTTGTGGTTTATTGCCGCCCCAACAAAATCCCTGAACAGAGGGTGCGGCCTGTTTGGCCTCGATTTAAACTCCGGATGGAACTGAACTCCCAGATACCACGGATGGTCTTTAAGCTCAACTATTTCAATTAAATCAAGTTCATCATTTACGCCTGATAAAACTAATCCTTTTTCCTGCAATTGGTCTCTGTAGTCATTATTGAGTTCAAATCTATGCCTATGCCTTTCAGTTATTTTATTTTCGCCATATGCTTTCATGGCCTTTGTGCCTTTTATAAGCCGGCATGCGTATTTGCCAAGCCTCATGGTTCCGCCCATTGCGTTTATATGGCGCTGCTCTTCCATCAGATCTATAACCGGATATTTCGTCATGGGCATAAATTCCGTTGAATTTGCTCCTTCCATTCCCGCTTCATGCCGTGCAAATTCTATTACTGCAATCTGCATGCCAAGGCATATGCCAAAGTATGGCAAATTGTTTTCTCTTGCGTATTGAGCAGCAGTTATCTTGCCCTCTATTCCTCTTTCACCGAATCCTCCCGGAACCAGTATTCCGTCAATATCTGCAAAAATTTCTTCCGGGTTTCCTTTTTCTATCTGCTCTGACTGAATCCATATTATCTCCACATTGCTTCCATGGAATATGCCTCCATGGGTCAATGACTCAGCCACCGAAAGGTAAGCGTCCTTAAGCTCAATATATTTGCCCACCAGTGCAATATCGACAGTATCTTTTATAGACAATTGTCTGTTAACCATCTTCGTCCATTCATCAAGTTTTGGCTTGCCGCACTTGAAATTAAAATGTTCGACAACCAACTGGGCAAGCCCTTCTTCTTCCAGTTTTAAGGGCACCTGATAAAGCGTATCCGCGTTTAAATTCTGTATTACATTTCGCTTGTCAACGTTGCAGAAAAGGCTTATTTTCTTTTTTATAGAATCATCAATAGGGTAATCTGAACGGCATACAATTATATCCGGCTGTATACCAATTGAAAGAAGCTCTTTTACTGAGTGCTGCGTCGGCTTGGTTTTAAGCTCGCCGGACATCATAAGGTATGGCACTAGCGTTACATGGATGTAAAGGGAATCTTCATATCCTTTTTCTGACTTAATCTGGCGAATAGCCTCCAAAAACGGCAGGCTTTCAATGTCGCCGACTGTGCCGCCTACTTCGGTTATTACCACGTCATATTCGTCTTCTCCCTTGTGGCCGGCCGCCAAAATATTTCTCTTTATTTCTTCTGTAATGTGGGGGACAACCTGCACAGTAGCTCCCAGGTAATCGCCTCTGCGCTCTTTTTCGATAACTGACTTATATACTCTGCCTGTTGTAACATTGTTTGCCTGACTCAAGTTTTCGTCTACAAAACGTTCATAATGACCTAAATCCAAATCTGTTTCCGCACCGTCGTCGGTTACAAACACCTCACCGTGCTGATAGGGGCTCATAGTGCCCGGGTCCACATTGATGTATGGATCCAGTTTCTGCATAGACACGCTTAAGTTTCTCGCCTTTAGCAATCTTCCCAGTGAGGCCGCCGTAATGCCCTTCCCCAAAGAAGACACTACACCGCCCGTTACAAAAATATATTTAGTTTTCATTTTCTCTCCTTAGAATTAATTAAGTCATTATCTGTTGAGTTATCTGATTTTGCACGCAGCTATTTCAATTAAAAAAACGCTTATGTTTAAAAAGCGGTAATCTGTAGTTGAAATTCTGCATTCTCCTGTCCCGTTAAAAACAATCAATTGCAATATTTAAGGCCTGTTTAAAAAAAAGGTTTTTTTTTAACAGGCCCTGTCATAAATATACTACATTGCATCTCAAACTATGTCAACATGTATTTAATAAGTTTTTTACAATCACTCAAAATTAATAGATAATTTATGATATTTATGAGCGCTCATTCAAGTCAAAGCACGCTTTATCACCACCACGTCTTTTATCAGTTTATATGTTACTGCAAATTTAAAAAATAATTTCTTTACTTTTAAAATAAAATCTGATAATTTATGCTTAGGAGGTAGATTGAATGAAAAAAATTGCAGTTTTACTCGCTGTCTTTTTGTTTGCGCTGTCTTTTGTTTCAGCCTGCGGTCAGATTGATAAAAGCGACAAATTAGTTGATACTTCAGAAACGGCTAACGAGTCAGTAAACCAAAAAGACGCGAAAGAACCAACCGAGGACCCACATGCAGAAATTGACCGACAGAAAAGCCTGGAATACCTGATGCTCTTAGGGCTGGATGAAAACTGCAGCTATGAGTTAAGGGACACCTTCCCCACGGGAAACGGCGATGAAAAATCATATCTTCTGAATGTAACAAACATCTCTGAGGATGACTTTCCCGCTGTACAAAGTTCTTTGGAGTCAAATGGATTTAATATAATTTCAGACATCATGGAAGACCCTGATAAACAGGCAAGAAGTTATCAGTATTCTAATCAAAATGATTTATACATTGAAATTGTATTCAGCTATGGAGCAAATTATTTTGACATAATTTTCACTCCAATTAATCAAAATTAAGAAAGGACAACAATATGTTAGAATTTTTTAAAAAGGGCGGAGTTTTCTTTTTTGATGAAGAAGACTCTAGAAGCGAAGACAGCTACTACAAGCTGGAAGACTTGATGGGAGAGGAGGAAGGCGAAAACATCGTTGAAGCCTACCTTGATGAAGACGGCTACATGTGCATTTACTATGACTGTTCTGTAATATCAGAAGATGAAGCCATAGACAAGTACTATAACGGCGACTACAAAAAATACCTTTAGTAAGTTTTAATTCAACAAATTTAGGAACATAAGAGAGCTTATGTTCCTTTTATTTTTTAAAATGCACTTTAACGGATGTGAGCGGCTGCATTTTTATTATATTAAAATGCACCTCCAAAAGCCTTTGCTTTGCCTTTGTGGTGCATCTTATAGTCAATGTTTTTTAATCACACGTGAAACTATTAGCTCTCTTTAGTATATCTCAATATCGGCTTACGTGCCGCAGTAACTTCATCCAGCCTTTTAACAGGCATTGTTACCGGAGCATTATGCAATTCATCCGGGTTGTCATACGCCAGCTTAGCAGAATTAATCAAAACGTCGCAGGCATAATCTAAAGTTTCCATGCTCTCGGTTTCTGTGGGTTCAACCATCAACGCTTCTTTTACAATGAGAGGGAAATACATTGTGGGGGGATGGATTTTAGCGTCAAGCATTGACTTAGCGATATCCAGCGCAGATATTCCCGTGTCTTCTTTTATTTTGCCGGCACTCATAACAAATTCATGCATGCAGTATCCTTCACTCTGCATAGCATAGTAATCCTTAAGCTTTGCTTTCATATAGTTTGCATTAAGCACTGCGTTTTCAGAAGCTTCCTTAAGCCCATTTCCGCCTAAGGACAATATATAAGTATATGCTCTTAAATTTACAAGGAAATTGCCGTAAAAGCTTTTTACCTTCCCTATGCTTTTATCGGAGTTTTCGAAGGCAAAAGTTTCACCCTGTTTTACAATCCTGGGGTTAGGAAGGAACGGAGACAACTCTTTTGTGCATCCCACTGGCCCGCTTCCCGGCCCGCCGCCGCCGTGCGGAGTGGAAAACGTTTTATGCAGATTAAGGTGCATTACGTCAAATCCCATGTCTCCCGGGCGCACCACTCCCATTATTGCATTCATATTTGCACCGTCATAATATAGCTTGCCGCCTGCTTTGTGTATAATTTCGGCAATTTTTACGATATCTTTTTCAAATATTCCAAGGGTATTAGGGTTAGTCAGCATAAGAGCCGCTGTGTTCTCGTCAGCCATTTCCGACAGCTTTTCAACATCCACATATCCGCCCTCTGTTGACGGTATCTCAATAACTGTGTACCCAACCATAGCCGCACTTGCCGGGTTTGTCCCATGGGCTGAGTCAGGAACGAACACTTTGTTTCTGTATGCCTGTCCATTTGACTCGTGGAAAGCCTTTATCATCATCAATGATGTCAGTTCGCCATGAGCTCCCGCAGAAGGCTGCAGCGTCATGTCGTCCATGCCTGTCACTTCACATAACGCTTCTTTTAGTTCATACATCACTTCCAGTGAACCCTGCATGTCTTCTTCGCTTTGCAAAGGATGAATATTCTGAAATTCCTTTATGGATGCCATTTCTTCATTTACAGCAGGATTGTATTTCATAGTACATGAACCAAGAGGGTAAAATCCGTTTGCCACGCCGTGCGATTTTCTGGCCAATTCCTGATAATGCCGCACCAGGTCGATTTCCGCCACATCCGGCAGGTTCATTTTGTTTTGACGTGCGTATTTTTCGGGCAATATGCTTTCATCAACTTCAAACAAATTTCTTTTGTTGGCGCCGTCAGTGCCTTTTTCAAATATCAGTTTGTTATACATATCAGCATACCTCCTTAATTATTGCAGCCAATTCATCTATACCAGATTGTGTGTTAAGCTCAGTTGCGGCGAAAAGATATTTGCTTTCTCCCAGATACAATCCGCCCAGTATATCATGCTCTTTTAGTTTTTGATTAAGCTTTTCATTGTCACATGGAATATAGACGACAAACTCATTGAATATTTCATCCTGATAAAATTCAACCTTCGCTATGCCGGAAAGCTTTTCCTTTAATTTGTATGCGTTCTCCATTGACTTCAAAGCCACCTGTCTAAGGCCCTTTTCACCCATAGCTCCCATATATGCTGCAGCTGTCAAAGCGTTAAGCGCCTGGTTTGAGCATATGTTTGAAGACGCCTTTTCCCGTCTTATGTGCTGCTCTCTTGCCTGCAAGGTGAGAACAAAGCCTCTTTTTCCGTCAGTGTCTGTTGTCTGCCCCGCTATCCTTCCGGGGAGTTTCCTGGTCATTTTTGCAGTCGCTGCCATGAATCCTAAATACGGACCGCCGTTTGACATGGGTGTACCCAAAGGCTGTCCTTCGCCCACTGCTATATCTGCACTATATTCTGCAGGGCTTTGAAGCACTGCAAGAGAGATAGGGTTCACAACACTGATAAACAAGCTTTTATTATCATGTATTGTTCCTTCATAGGATTTCATGTCTTCAATGGTGCCGTAAAAATTAGGGCTTTGAATTACTACTCCCGCTACATCATCTGATAATTTGGCTTTAAGGTCAGCTAGGTCGGTTTTGTAATCTGTCAGTTTTATAAAATCAATATCAAGCCCTGCATAAGTGCTCCACGTTTTTATCACTTTCAAATATTCCGGATTTACACCCTCCGACAAAAGAACTTTATTTTTGCTGTTTGTCCTTGTCATCATGCACGCTTCAGCCAAAGCCGTGGCACCGTCATAAACTGACGCGTTTGAGGCCTCCATTCCAGTAAGCTCACATATATATGTTTGGTATTCAAATATCGCCTGAAGCACTCCCTGTGAAATTTCCGCCTGGTAAGGCGTATATGCAGTAACAAATTCCTGAGTGGACGCGATTTTTGATACGACACTGGGAATATAATGATTATATACTCCCGCTCCTAAAAAGCAGGATTTGTAGACATGGTTTTTTCTGCTGATGCCGCATACCGTGTTTCTGACTTCAATTTCGCTCTTGCCGTCTTCAATCTTAATGCCGCCTTTGAGCCGCACGTTTGCAGGAATGTTTATGAAAAGGTCCTCGGTTTTTTGAGCGCCAATAACCTTAAGCATTTTCTGCTTTGTTTCTAAAGTATTCGGAACATAACTAGTCATTATATTCTCCTTATTGTCTGTATTTTACTTAGGTTTCTCTGCATGTTCTCTTTAATTTCCGCACACAAACTAAACCCTTTTGCCAGTAATTATAAGTTTTGAATTTTGAAATTTAATTATCCAATTAATTTTTCATATTCTTCCGCCGAAATCACTTCCTCTAATTCATCTATTCTAAGGATAGCAATCCATGATTTGTAGCAGTCTGCGTTTACCTTTTCAGGTTCATCTTCCAGTTCTTCGTTAACTTCAACTACTTCGCAGCTAAAAGGCATTATTATTTCAGATACTGCTTTTACAGACTCAACGGTTGACAAAGTGTCGCCGGCAGCAATTTCTTCGCCTGTTTCAGGAAGCTCGATATATACGATATCTCCCAATGCATCCTGTGCATAATCTGTTATCCCAAATCTGTATGTGCCGTCTCCTAAGTCCTCCAGCCAGTCATGTTCTTTTGTGTACATTAATTTTTTTGGTACTGACATTTTAAAAGCTCCTTTTCTTACAAGTTATTATTTATTTCTTTTGTAAAATGGCGCGCCTACTATTACAGCGTCAACCATCTTGTTTCTTATTTGTATCTGGACTTCATTTCCTTTTTTATTATAAGGTATTTTGACCATAGCTACACCTATTGAATCACCTAAGGTAATGGATTTTGTTCCGGAAGTTAAGTACCCTATTCTCATGTCATCCATAAACACCAGGTTGCCTTCCCTTGCAATTCCTTTACCTGTCAGCTTCACTGAGCATTTGCGCCTTGTAATCCCGTCTGCTTCCTGCTTTTTAAGGGCTTCCTTGCCCAAAAAGTCACTTTCCTTATCAAGCCCGACAAATCTTTTCAGCCCTGCTTCAAGGGGTGTAATGTCCGGTGACAGTTCATGCCCGTAAAGAGGCATTCCCGCTTCCAGCCTCAAAGTGTCTCTCGCGCCCAGTCCGCACGGAGTGATATTGTCTCCTCCGGCAATTAAAAGTTCGTCCCAGATTATTGGCGCTGTTTCATTGCTTAGATAAATTTCAAACCCGTCTTCACCTGTGTATCCTGTTCTTGATATTATACACTTTTTATCCTTTTTTATCATTACCTCGGCAAAAGTATAGTACTGATCAGGAAGCTTGGATTTGCTGACAACTCTTGATAAAATGGATTGCGACATTGGCCCCTGTATGGCAATCTGCGAGTAATTTTCAGAGACATTACTAACATCTGCCGAAAATTTATTATTCTTAACCATCCAGTCGAAGTCCTTTTCAGTGTTTGAAGCGTTTACAACGAGAAGGTACTTTTCTTTCATTTTGTATACCAAAACATCGTCTACGCATCCGCCGCTTTCATAACACATTGGCGAATACCTTACGTCGCCTATTGCCATGTCGCTTATATCCGCTGTAACAAGATACTGCACCAGGTTTTCCGCTTCGCTTCCTGTTATCTCTATTTCACCCATGTGGGAAACATCAAAAAGCCCGCTCTTTTCTCTTACCATGGTATGCTCTTTTACAATTGAGGAATACTGAATAGGCATTTCATATCCGGCAAATTCAACCATTTTGCCGCCCGCGGCAATGTGTTTTTCGTTAAGGGAAGTTTTTTTAAACATAATAGCTCCTTTTCTTTACCATCGTTTTCCTTTCACCCTAATAATGTATCATCTGTATATCATATTAACATTACATTTTTATTAATTAATAAAAAAGACACCAAAAACATGCATCTTCGCATATGTCCAGTGTCTCTGTCCTAGCTACCTGAGAGATTCCCTTGCCGTGCAAAGTTGCCCCGTCGGCCTGCATAAATGCAGATATCCAGAGTATCGTCCGGCTGCGGTCCATTTGCCTGAGAGTTTACACACATATTCTCCTTCGGCCCTTTTTATACAAAAAGTGTCTCCCGCAGCTTTCATTCGATTATATTAATCAATTTCTGATTATAAATGCATTCCCTCCTAATGTCAACGTAGTAATTTTATATATTTGTTTAACATTTTTGTGATGTTTCTAAATGTTTATCAGCCTGCTGTTTTCAGCCGTTTCCTTAACAATATCATAAACATAATCATGGCAGGTAAATATGAAAATCTGCCTTTGTTTTGCTATGTCGTTCATTATTTCCATCAGCTTTTTAAACCTAATAGCATCCCAGTTTACAAGTGCCTCGTCCAGGATAACTGGCAGCCTGTTTCCTGCCGGGTCAAACCTTTCCAGCATAGCAAGCCTGAGCGCCAGATAAATTTGCTCTTTAGTTCCCCTGCTTATGTTTGAATCAATAGTATCAAAGTCAAAAACCCTCGCCGAGCTGTCCGCGACCATAATTGATGTACCCTTTTCCCCAAGGCGAATTTTCGTGTATCTTCCCGATGTTATAATGCTTAGGTAGTCGCCGGCTTTGTCCATGAAATCCGGGCTGAACTCGCTGACAAACTTCTCTCTAGCTTTCTGGATAAGGCTGTGGCACAAAACGTATTGATCCCTCAGCTTTTTCCTTTGTTCAATTTCCTGCCTCAAGTCGTCAATTTCCCCCTCAATCACAGCAGGTGAGGCACTGTTTTTTTTAAGAAGTTCAATTTTTGAGTGCAGTTCTCCTTTTTTGGTATCCAGCCTGCTTTTTTCCTGGTTTAATGTCTTTAAACTTTCAGCCAGTGTTTCTATCTTATTATTAATCTCATAAATTTTCACATCCGGGTTGCCGCCAGCGCTTTTCTCCAAAGCCTCAAAGTCATCATATTTTACGCTCAGAACCTTTATCCTGCCGGCTGCCGACTGCAAGCGCTCTCTCATGTCCTGCAGATTCTGCGCCCTTTCAATTGTGTTATCCCCGGGGAAAGCCTGAAGCGCCTCAACGATTTTGTGCAAAATATCTTCTTTTAGTTTTATGCTCTGCGCCAGCTCAGCAATCTGTCTTTTTACGCTCTCAAGCTCATTTACTGCAGCTCTGGCATCAGATTCCAGTATAAGAAAATCATTAAGTTTTTTTCGCATATCTTCTGCCGCCGTTTCGCGCCTCGCACCCTGCCCTAAAGCAATAACCATGATTTTTTCTATTTCGCTTTTCAGAGCTTCATGTGCCTTTTCGTCTTCCTGCGTCTCCTTCTCAAGTTCTGTATATTCCGAGTAATCGTCCTGAATCTGGGCAATTAATTCTACAAACGGTTTATCAGGATTCTTTCTTTTTTCAGCGGGTACGAATCCAAAGTTCAGGCTGCCTTGCAGCTTTGCAAGCTCTGTATTATGTTCTTTTTCCAATTGCTTGAGCCGGCCCAGGCTGTCATCGCCCTCCGGTGCTTTGCCTTTCCTTATGCCCAGCAGAATTGATGCCAGCGCCGCTGCTGCTAAAAGCCCCGCTCCCGCATACACTGAAATGTTTCTTGGAATTCCGATATTCACAA
The DNA here is from genome assembly GCA_964509795.1 of uncultured Christensenellaceae bacterium. Taxonomy (GTDB): domain Bacteria; phylum Bacillota; class Clostridia; order Christensenellales; family UMGS416; genus JAFGUF01. Next base: position 14,655 of record CAZDZB010000011.1, read on the forward strand.
ACATCATCACAGTTCCCGCAATGCCTGCCGCTGCCGTCAACACAGCCGGCATAATGCGCCACAGACTGCTGATTTTCGAGCGTTCTCTTTCCTCCAACGCCTTTCTGCCAGCTTTAGCTTTTTCTTCATTAAGAGCCTGCATATTGTCAAGGTATGAAAAACAATCAGCCACATCAATTTTCATAATGTTTTTAAAGTCATCCCATACAAACTCATTTGTGAAAATCCTCTTGGATTTTGATTCCATCTGGTTTCTTTTGTTTTTTTCTCTTTCTACGCTCCTTGCGATTCCGGACTTTTTAGCTTCCGCTTCCATGCTTAATTTCTCGGCCTGCGGAACCAGTTCTTTGAGCATATTAATATTTTCTTTTTCGCCCTTATATTGGTCAATTATTTCTTCCAGGTCCTTTTCTCTTTTCTCTTTGTCGTGTTTTTCACTGCTCTTTTGTTTTATCTCCTGCTCTAGGTTTTCGATATGCATTTTTATATCTTTAGGCAGGTATTCGTAGTCCTTTGCCTGTATTGTCTCTGCCATTGCGTTTTTTATGTCTCTATACTCCGTGAAAAAGTCCAGCTGCCTGTTAAGCTCGATTTGTTCCTTTCCGCTTTTTTCTATCTGCCGGCCGCATAATAAAATCTGAGTCTGTGTATCCTCTTCTTCAATCTCTAAATTCCGCAGCTCTTTTTGAGCGGCTTTAGCCTCCCTCAGCAAATTCTTCTTTTCGGTTAAACGGGCATCAAGTTCCCTTGCCTTTCCTGCGCTCGTTTTCCCCTTCCAGATTTCTTTTATTTTTTTGTCCAGATTCTCTTCAATCTTGTCATTCGGCAAAAGAAACTCCGGGTACAATCCTGATAAAATAGAATCCTGCTCTCTTTCCCAGCTTTCCTTTAGGCTCGCTATTTTGTCAATGTCCAGCGAGTATATGCCTTCATATGTCTGCCTTGACATGCCCATCAAAAGTTCTAAAGGCTCATTATCATAAACCTTAACCACTCCTTTGCTGTCTGTCCCTGTTTTAGGAAAGTTGCCTTCAAAATACCTGGTTACAATTATTTCCCCTGCGTTGTCTGAAATCCTGCTTTCAATTTTGGGCAATTTCCCGGAAAAGGATTCCGCCTTTTTAAGTAATTTGAATGACTTTTTACTTCCGTTGTTTACGAAACCAAACATTGCCGCCAGTATTGCCTGGTGAGTGGTTGACTTGCCGCTTTCATTGTCTCCTTTTATCACTGATATGCCGTCGCCTAATTCTATGTTTTTTTTATCAAGGCATCCGTAATTGGATATACTCATTAATTTAATCTTCATTGATACCTCCGGGAATCTGAACTCTTACAATTCATTTATCGCTCTTTATCATTACTTCACAAAGCTTAATGTCAATATCATCAAGCAGTTCTTCAATATATTCCTTGCTGTTTCCCCCGTCAAACCCTTTATAATTTGTTTCTGCGGTTTTCACCACCTGCTCTGTCAGCTCCCCGTCGGAATCCATCTTTTTCGCCATTCCAAGGGCGATTGAAAGCAGATGCTTATCGTTTATATAGTCACCCGGGTTAAGGGCAGAAGTCAGATTATTTATCAAAGTTATGTTAGAGCCTGTTACACTGCAAAGGTCATCCTCTAAATCTCTCAAGGCTTCATCGTTAAAAAGTTCATAAATCGGGCATGCCCCTTGCAAGGAAAGCCTTATAAAATTTGTTTTATTTCCGTCAGATACAGCAGATATTTTCTTAACGCATACTTCCTGCATGTCGGCGGCGTCCTTCGCGTCTTCAAATCCCGCCGTTTCAATGTCATGCCATGCTATGTCTGCCAGTTCTTTGAACTCTACTGACACTATGCCGTTTTCATCCAGTGAAACAAGATAGCCTCCCTTTTCTCCAGTCTCTCCGAAATCTCTTCCGCATATGCAACCGGGATAAACCGCCGGTTTATCGGACCCGTATTGCCTGTTTTTGTGGACATGCCCCAACGCCCAGTAGTCAAAACCAGCTTGGTTAAGATCGTCCAATGTGCACGGCGCGTATACCTTGCTGCCGTCTTTATCCAGTGATGTGTGCATCATGCCTACATACGGTACCCTTTGCTTTTTATCCGCTTTGCTGAAACGCTTAGCCAGATTCTCTTCCATATGGCTGTTGGAATATCCAACACCAGCTATCACAGCCTTTAAGCTTCCTTCCGAATTTTTAATTTCGTATCTTTTTGGATTTTCCGAATCAAATGTGTAAACATTCTCCCCCAGCTTCACTTTTCTTAACTTTGATGATTTAGGGTCATGGTTTCCCAGGCAGTAAAAAACCGCTATGTTCCTGCTGCCCAGTTTTTTGAAGCTCTCTCTTAGCATTAGTTCAGTTTTAAAACTCAAAAAATCATCGTCAAACAAATCACCTGATATCAAAAGGGCATCGCATTTTTCATCTATACATAAATTTACTGCGTTCTTGAATGCCCTCTCGAGAGCTTCCAGTATAAACGCTTTGTTTTTCTTATCGCTGGAAATCGCAGAATCCAGATGAGCGTCCGCAATGTGGACAAATTTAAACATCAATATACCTCCTTGGCAAACAATTTATATATCTATTTATTAATTATATCATATATTAGTTGAATCTAAAGCAAAGTAATATTAAAAATATTGTCTTATTGTTGACATTTTATAAACACTATGTTAATATAACATGTGTTATATATCATATATTATTTAATATTAATTAAATATCACTAAACCAAGGAGAGCAAAATGCCGCCTAAAATAAAATTTACCAAAGAACAAATATTGGATGCAGCCTTCCAAATCGCAAACGACGAAGGATTCGATAGCATTTCAATAAGAAAAGTCGCTGCAGCCTTAGGTTCATCAATAGCGCCAATATATGTAAATTTCAAAAATATTGATGAACTCAAATACGGACTAGCCAACAAAATTACCCGTTTTACTACTGAGGTTATGCTGTCCATTCAAACCCATGACCCTTTTTTAGATATCGGAGCAGGCAACATAAAATTGGCAATGGATTATACTCAGCTTTTCAGGGATTATCATATGAATCCTAACTGCCGCAGATACTTTACTCATACTCAGGAACATAAAGATAAACTGCTCGAAAAAATGGCCGGTTCTTCAAAACTGCACGGAATGACCCAAAAAGAAATGGTGGAAATACTGCAGGTAATGGCTTACTTAACATATGGAATAATATTTGAATACATTCAAGGCAGTAACCCTAAAACTTACAGCGAAATAATAAAATATATGGAAACTATAGCCGACAAATACATAGCAGGATATAAACTAAAGAAAAGAGGTTAATAAATGAAAATAACCATTGTAAACGGCATCAGCAGCCAGGCCGAAAACGCCCATCTTTCCGGCATAAATGATGCAATAGCAAAACTTGGGCAAAGCAATGAAATTTCTCTGTTCAACATTGAAGAACTTAGCATTTATCACTGTACAGGGTGCTGGTCATGCTGGATAAAAGACCCCGGCAAATGTGTATTTGATGACGATATGGTTTCTGTTTATAAATCCATAATTAAATCCGATATGCTTATTTTCATATCTTCAGTAAAAGCCAGTTTTATTCAAAGTGAAGTCAAAAAAGTGATTGACAGAATGTTTGCCGTGCTGCTTCCCCACATGACTATTCTTAAAGGCGAACTGCACCATATTCCAAGATATAATAACCAGCCAACTCTGGGACTTATTATAGCAGGTGAAGCAAGCCCTGAAAAAGAGCAGTGTGAAATATTCAATGAATATATGTACCGATTGTCTCTTAATTTTAATACAGCAAAAAAACATCTTCTGCACTATTACAGTGACAATACGCAAAAGGAGCTAATAAATGAAATTAACAATATATAACGGTTCTCCCAGAGGTAAAGGCGGCAACTCTTTCACAATTTCGAAACTGCTCTCTGGGAATTTCGAAAATTCATCCAATGTTAATATATTAAACCTAAAAGATGTTTCCGCCCATGATGAAATAATTGATTCTCAGTCAGATTCTTTCCTTTTTGTTTTTCCTCTTTACGCGGATGCCATGCCCTATGCAGTAAAAGCGTTTTTTGAAAAAATTGAAGAAGATAAGCATTTGTTTAAATCAAAGAAATTTTATTTTTTCATTCACAGCGGTTTTCCTGAAGCAAAGCAATCCAGGCTGCTGGAAAGGTATCTTAAATACTTCTGCAGCATAATAGGTGCCGAATGCATGGGAGTATGCATAATGGGAAACAGTGAAGGAGTACGCTACCTTACTCCCGAATCTAAGAGATTGACAAAAATCACTCAGCACATTTCGATGCTTGCACAGGATATTCAAAACGGTGAAAACTTTAACAGCACAAGCATAAAATATTTTAATGCAATGGAAACGCTGCCAAAGCCGGCCAGTGCGCTTTTCAAAATAATTCCGTTTATAAACATAGGTTTTAATATAATGCTTAAAAAGAAAGGTTCATATGAAAAGAGGTTTAACCAGCCCTATCTTTAATTTGAAAAAAACTTATAAAACTTAAAACTACACAAATTGTTAAGATTTAATAAACGCTCTGATTATGCTTTAAAACTATTGAAACTAAACCAACTATCAGATTTAAGTCAACTGCTAATCCTTGCTTTAAATAAAGATTTATTTTTGCTATAATGTATTTAAATAAGAAACCACGTTTTTAAAAGAAGGAGGCATATATGAACAGACGACTGGGAAAGATAATCAATTTCTGTTTAATCACAATGTTTTTTGTTGCCGCCTGCGCTGCTCCTGAGCACGCAAACGAACCCGAAGAACAGACCGTTGAAGCCGCAGAGGCCGCGCAGCAAACGCAGGAGGTGCAGACATTGGAAAAATTAAATAAAGTTGCAGTTGTTATTGCCAGGGACAGGTATCAGTCACTGGAATTTAATCCCGTAATGGAAGCCTTGCAAAATGCGGGCTATGAAATAATTGTTGCAAGTGATGCGTTAGGCACCGCCGCAGGAACCCAGGAAACCACCGAAGTGCAGGCGTCATTTGAAGACCTAAATACTGACGAACTGCTTAGCATAGTCCTTATAGGAGGAAGCAACAGCCTTTGGGATAATGAAGAGCTTCACAGTCTTCTTTTAAAAATGCAGTCGGAAAACAAAATAATCGGAGCAATATGCTACGGCACAGTAACCCTCGCAAAGGCCGGGGTAATCGGCAGCGGGGATGTTGCCTGCTGGTACAATTCAACAGAGTCAGACCCTGAGATGAAAAATGCAGGCGTAATTGACAGCAACCAGAATGTAACAATCTCAGGAAGTATAATAAGCGGCGACGGGCCTTCATCGGCAGAAGAATTCGCAGCAGAATACGTTGCTTTGCTTAATAGTTAATAAACCCATAATATAGATTAACCCGCCAAAAGCGGGTTATTTTTTTGCTTGACAATAAATACAATATCATTTAAAATTAATATTGACCAAGGTCAATATCGGAGAATAAAATGACAGAATACAAGAAAACCAAGAAAGTAAAAGAGAACATATTAACTTCCGCACAAAAACTGTTTTCAGCCGGCGGATACAACAACGTGAAAGTTGAAGAAATTGCCTCCGATGCGGGCGTTGCTAAAGGATTGGTGTTTTATCATTTTGATTCCAAGGAAGAATTGCTGTCTGAAATCATACAGTTAGAATCAAAAAAAATGTTCCTGCGCTTTATGGAGTTCATAAAAGACATGCCTCCTGATTACGCTCTTTACCAATTGTTCCAAGGAATGTTTACATCAACTCATAGCATCGGAATATGCAAAGGTTTCTTTGAAGGAGATATCCCTGAAAAATATCATTATGCTATTGATAAAGCCAGAGAGGATACAGTTTTCCCCGTAATACACGGCTTGATAAAGCAAGGCTATGATGAAAATTTTTTTCAAATAGAAGAATTGGATATATCATATGATATCATCAGCAGAGGCTTTTCAAGTTTTTTAAACACACATTTTGATCTTTTTAAAGACAAAATGTACCATGAACGCTTTCTAGAAAGCGCTGCATATATACTTAATGCTACACTTGCCCCTTCAAGGTTTAAATTTGAATTCAGTATTAATAATTGAAACCTTGCTCAGAAGTAATACAATAACTATTTTTACAAGGAGATTAAAATGAAAAAAAGGCAAAGACTGCGCTATGGCATACTTCTTCTGTTCTTTCTGCTCTTTCCCATAACAATCAATTACTATTCACCCTACCTTTCTATTATGGGCCCTAGTGAAGGCATAGTAAACGGAAGCCTTATGGTATTTGCGGGGCTTTTCATAGGTTCGCTGTTTTTCGGCCGATTCTGGTGCGGATGGCTTTGCCCTGCCGGAGCGGCTCAGGAAACATGCTCGGTTATACAGCCAAAACAGTTTTCGCCGAAATGGCTGCGGTTTTTAAAATATTTTTTCTATGTGTTGTGGCTTGCGCTTATCGTAATGATGTTTGTCTCTGCAGGCGGCATCGCAAAAGCAGACTTTTTCTATATGACTGACCACGGAATAAGTGTGTCCCAGCCCGCTAATTACATAATATATTACGGGGTCCTGCTTATCATTTTCATACTTCCTCTTATTTTCGGAAAAAGGGCATCCTGCTACATGATATGCTGGATGGCTCCCTTTATGATTATCGGTCTGTCTATATCAAGTGCGATAAAGCTGCCCCGCCTGCGCATCAATACCAATGCAGATACCTGCGTTGACTGCAAAAAATGCGACAAGGCATGCCCCAAATCCTTGCTGGTGTCAGACTATGTTAAAAAAGGAGAAATTACAGATATAGAATGCAACAAATGCTTTATGTGTGTGGATACCTGCCCGACAAAGTCACTAAATATACGCTTTGGTTCTAAATAAACCGACAGTAATTTAGAATCAACTTTTATAAAAATTATTCAATAGCTAAGGCCTGCAATACTGCAGGCCTTTTGATTATGCCTTATTTTTAGAATTAAAACTCAGCCGTTTTAATTGCTCATTTTTATTTTAAGCTTAGCTTTTGGATTCTTTAAATGTCTCTGCCACTTTCGCATTAGTCCTTAATGGCTTCCGGCAAAGGATCCCAGCCCATTATTTCGCATATCAATCCGGGAATTTCGGAAATATGAGTGCAGTTTTCAAAAACCTCGCTGCTGTTTCCTATGGTGTAAAGCGGCACCGGCTGCAAAGTGTGCCCGTCGGTGGTTATTATTGTTCCATACTTTCTGCTCGCAACTTCTGTAATGTCTGCAAAAAGCTGTGCCCCTGCATCATCTTGATTTTCCCAGACATCGCTTTTGGAATTTTCAATCTGCTTATAATAATATGATTCAAAGCCATAAAACCCCCACTGGCTTTTTAAAAACTCTGAAAGGTCGTCTCCATTATCTGTCCATTGAAAATCAGGCAGTTCTTTAAATTTATTGAATAATTCTTCATTATACAAATAACCGCCTGTTTCGTGATCAGCTGTTAGTATTACCAATGTTTCATCAGGATGCTCATAATAAAAATCCATAATCACTTGCATTGTTTCATCGAGAAGCTTCATTTGATATATTGCTCTGATTGTTGAACTCATATGTGCCGCTCTGTCTATAAAAGCTTCTTCAACCATTATTACAAAGCCATTAGGGTTCTGAGAAAGGTTGCCTATGCCTGCCTCCGTCATTTCGCAAAGTGTAGGCACATTGTTAAAATCTGCGCTTTTTTTCGCATCATATTTATCTATTTCCCAAGGCATATACGACGACGACAAAGAATAGATGCACTTTTCATATGGATATTCATCGTCTCTAACCCTTTCGGAGAGAATTTTTGCGCCTTCATCCCCATAATATAAATTATACCCGCACTCTAATAGCTGTGGTAGTAAATTCGCCGAACCGCTATATGACAACTCAATTCCATAGCAGTCTTCTTTTGGCAGCTGGTCTGCCTGCTCCTTGTTGCCAAAGTATCTTAGTCCTCCTCCTGCCATAAAATCAACATTGCCTTCGGCTGTCTGCGACGCTAATAATGCATAGTCATACCTGCTTAAAGTGTGCGTAATAAAAGTTGCAGGGGTCGCATCAGATAAAAACGAGTTTGTTACCACTCCAGTAGACATTCCTGCTTCTTTAGCTCTGTCCATTATAGTGTACAATGGCTCCTGATCCAAATTTAAAGATATATACCCCTGTTTGGACTGGCACCCTGTAGCCAGAGCTGTTCCACCCGATGAAGAATCTTTCATCGCACCAACAATCATCTGATGAGGGAAATTCTCCCACACTGCAGATGCGTCCATATCACCGGCCGCAATGCGGACATACATCTCGCCAAGGCTAGCTGCTCCTTGCCCCATTCCGTCACCAATTATTATAAAAATATATTTGGGGTTTTCCGGCACTGGTGCTGCCGTGATTACTTGGGTTTGCGTTGTTGTGGGAGTAACTGTTTCAATCGCATACTGTGTCGCTGACGGAGTAATTAAATTTGCCGGGTTATTCAGGTTGTCGTTTGCTGTGATTTGGTTGTCGCATCCGGAAAATAGAAAAACAATTATCAGCAGGAAAACTGTAATCTGTCTCTTCATACTTTGTATATTTAATTCCTTTCCTGGTTAAATTTATATTAACATATGTTTATAATATAATCAATGCTTATCAGTTAAAATTCTGTTTCAAATTATAAAAATAATCGAATTGATTCCAATGCAGTTTTGGCATTTAGTGTGTTAAAATATATTCTGCTTGTTTTAAACAGCCATATTCAAAAAATGAAAATTTCAGCTATTAAATTGCGGTTTAAATATGGTTCTATCTTAATGTCTCAAAATTGATTAACATAATCGAACAATAAATTAGCCCGTCTTAAAGGCGGGCTTCAGCCTGTATATAAAGCCTATCAACTACTAATCAAATAAAAGATGCTGCCGTAAAGTGTATCCTCAGAGTACCTATCTGAGATAAATAACGATACGGGGCTGCCCTGTACTGGAACAGCCCCTGTTTTATTATTCCGTTTTCTCAGCTTCATCGGCCAAAAACTCCCATTTTTTTATTTTCTTTTTCAGCTCAACTGAAAGCCCTCTTTTTGTTTTCTCCAGTTCGGTCAGCTTTTCAAGGTCACTTCCGTGTTCTGTCATTTCAGTTTCAATGTCTCTTATTATCTCCTCTATGGACGCTATCTCCTGCTCCATCGCCTCCAGACGGCGCTTTAATTTCAATCTTTCGTTTTCTTTTACTGTGTCTAAGGATTTAGTAAGCTTTTCTGCTTTTTGCTCCGCGCCTTTCAATTCAGCATCTTTTCCCTGCTGTTTTAAAAGCTCATTTTTGTAATACTCATAGTCGCCGTTGTAAGTTAATAATTTCTTGCCTTCAAACACTGATATCTTCCTCGCCACCTTTTTAATAAAATACCTGTCATGGGAAACGAAAACTATAGTACCTGTAAACTTAGTAAGTATATCTTCCAGTATCTCCCGGGATTCAATGTCCAGGTGGTTGGTCGGCTCATCCAGCACCATAAAATTTACATTCTCATACATTAATGAACACAGGCGCAGCCGGCTTTTTTCACCGCCGGATAAAATAGATATTTTTTTAAAAACATCGTCTCCGAAAAACAAAACTTTGGCAAGTTCATTTCTTGCGTCTGAATTATTGATATTATACTTATATTGAAAATAATCCAGGATGGTTTTATCCTCATCTTTAAAGCTGATTATCTGCGCGATATATCCAATGTTTAAGTTCGTTCCCAGTTTCACATTCCCTGTGTCAGGATGCATTTTACCCAGTAGTATTTTAAGGAGTGTGGATTTGCCGCAGCCGTTGTCGCCTAGTATGCCTATTGAGTCTCTGTAATATACATTAAAATTCACACCACTAAACAGCTTTATGTCAGCAAATGATTTGCTTAAATTTACAGCTGTCAATGCTTCCATTCCGGTTCTTTTTGTTTCTTTGGCGCTAAGCTTAAGCTTCTTATTTTCCAGGACAGGCCTGTCCAGTTTATCCATTTTCTCGAGTTTTCTTTCCAACTGCTTAGCCTGGGCATACATTTTTTCACTGTCGCGCATGGCGCCCCATATCCTGTATCGCTTTATCTGATCTTCTATTCTTTTGATATCCTTCTGATTCTGGTTGTAGGCTTTGAGAGCAATTTCATACCTTCTTTTCTTCTCCTCCACAAAATATGAATAGTTTCCGCGGAATACAAAGGCTTGATTTTGAGAAAGCTCTATTATCTTATCCACCGCTTTGTCCAGAAAATACCTGTCGTGAGATACTATGACAACAGCTCCGCTGTATTGGCTGATATATGTTTCAAGCCATTCCATAGTGGATAAATCCAGATGGTTTGACGGCTCATCAAGCAAAAGTAAAGGCGGCTCTTCCAGGAGTATTTTGCCTAAGATAATTTTGGTTTTTTCTCCGCCGCTTAATGTGTCAAACAGGCTGTTTAACATGTTATTGTCAATCTTTAACCCCTGTATAACTTTACTCAGCTTTTCTTCGGTGTCATATCCGCCTTTTAGTTCATACTCCGTCAAGAGGTCTGAATACTCTTCCAAAACCTCTTCAGAAGTGTCTCCTGTTCCCATTAGGGTTTCGATCTTTTTCAATCTTTCCCCTGTTTTACGAAGATTTTCAAAGGCAAGATTTAGCACCTGCTCCCCTGTGTAGCTTGTATCATATACAGGTATCTGATCCAGATATCCCGGGAAAACCCCTTTCCTGAAAAATACTTCCCCATCACAGTCCTCTTTACCCATGAGTATTTTAAGCACGGTGCTTTTGCCCACACCGTTTGGGCCGATTAGCCCTACTTTTTCTTTTGTTTTTATTTCAAAACTTATATTTTCAAATATTTTATTTGCTCCAAATGATTTGGATATATTATGTACTGAACATTCTATCATCGCTATTTCCTGCTTTTTAATATTTCAATTTTATGAATCGAAAACGGCCGATTAATACAGCAAAAACATAAAAGCAGAATGAATAAACCTGCCTGTAATTTATGCTGAAATTTATTTAATTTTTTAGTGTGAGTACATTATTTTCTTAAAAATGGACGCACTTGTAGTGTGAAATCATGAATTGGCGCTTAAATTCTTCTTTCCTGATAGCCATACTAAATTCATACTAACAAGTCCTTTGTTAAAAATTGATAATTTATTGTAACATGATATATTTGAAAATTCAACTAGTAATAGCAAAAAGGATAAACTTGAAAGTTCATCCTAAATAATATTATTTCTTGTATCCGTTAGGATTGTTTTTCTGCCAGTTCCACGAGTCCCTGCACATTTCCTCAATGCCTATTTTAACTTTAAAGTTAAGCTCTTTTTCAGCTTTTGACGGGTCAGCATATGATGTTGCTATGTCTCCGGGCCTTCTGGACATTACCTTGTACGGGATTTTTATGCCATTAGCTTTTTCAAAGGCATTTATTATGTCCATCACGCTGTATCCTTTGCCCGCGCCAAGATTGTAAGCATTTGAGCCTTTAGTCTTATGAAGGCTTTCCAGTGCCCTTATATGTCCCAGCGCAAGGTCTACCACGTGAATATAATCCCTAACTCCTGTGCCGTCATGGGTTTCGTAATCATTTCCGAACACTCCGAGGTATTCCATTTTTCCCACAGCAACCTGTGTGATGTATGGCATAAGGTTGTTCGGAATTCCGCTTGGGTTTTCCCCGATTCTGCCGCTTTCGTGAGCTCCGATTGGGTTGAAATATCTCAGCTTTGCCACCGACCATTCGCCGTCGGAGGCGCATAAATCATCCAGAATTCCTTCTATAAACACTTTAGTTGTGCCGTATGGATTGGTTGCACTTAAAGGCATCGTTTCCACATAAGGCGCCGGGTTGTTCATTCCATAAACTGTAGCCGAGGAGCTGAAGACAAAGTTTTTAACATTATGCCTTCCCATAGCTTTAAGAAGATTAACGCTTCCTCCCACATTGACTTCATAATAATTCAGTGGAATTTTAACAGACTCACCCACAGCCTTAAGCCCGGCAAAATGAACCACGGCATCAATTTGATTTTCACTGAATATTTTATCCAGCATCACAGAATCAAGAATGTCGCCCTCATAAAAAACTAAATCCTTCGAGGCAATCTCTATCACTCTTTCCAGCGCTTCTTTATCACTATTTGAAAGATTATCAATTACTATAACATCGTATCCCGCCTTAAGCAGTTCAACACATGTATGAGAACCTATATAACCGGCTCCGCCTGTAACAAGTATTTTATTCATTAAGCCAAACCTTCCTTAATCTATTTTTATTTCGCCCGCGCCCTCTCCAGCGCTCGACATATAAAAGCTAGGCTCATATCCTATTGCTTTTATGTATTTTTCTTTTACAATTTCCATGAATTCATCCACTTTGTCTTTTTTTACTATGCTTATGTTGCATCCGCCAAAGCCTCCTCCTGTCATCCTGGAGCCAATAACCCCGTCAATGCCGACTGCTATGTCAAACACAGTATCAAGCTCTTTTCCTGTAGCTTCATAGTCATCTCTCATCGATTTATTAGCTTCAATTAACAATCGCCCGAAAGAAGCAATGTCACCTTCTTTAAGCACCTTAACCGCTGTTTTCACTCTGGTTTCTTCGGTGACGCAATGCCTTGCCCTTTTGT
>CAZDZB010000012.1:0-3613 GCA_964509795.1 uncultured Christensenellaceae bacterium
GAGATGTAATAAAAGGATTATATGCGGCAGGAGAGATTGTCGGCGGAGTGCATGGAGCGAGCCGCTTAGGCAGTTGTTCAGTAACGGAATGTATAGTTTTTGGCAGAATAGCAGGGCAGGAAGCAGCTGTTACTGTAACGAGAGAAGATGATAATAAAGGAATAGAGATGCATTAATTAGGTTATAACATGCATTGACGGAACAAGAAGGAGTACCAAGTGATACGTTTAGAAAATGTTTTTAAAGCTTATAACGGCAATAAAAATGTCGTAGATAATCTTAGTATGGAAATTAACAAGGGTGAACTTGTGGTTTTGGTCGGCGAAAGCGGCTGCGGGAAAACTACCACCATGAAGATGATAAACAGGCTGATAGAACCTACCGGCGGAAATATTTATATTGATGGAAAAGATATTAGGAATATTAATAGAAATAATTTAAGAAGAAACATTGGTTATGTAATTCAGAACATTGGATTGTTCCCACATCTAACGATTGCAGAAAATATCGCGATTATTCCTGAGCTTTGCAAAACAGAACAATCAGAAATTGATAAGCGAGTTAACGAATTAATGATGATGATTGACTTGCCGCCTGAAGAGTATGCGCATAGATATCCAAAGGAGTTAAGCGGAGGACAGCAGCAACGAGTTGGAGTGGCAAGAGCATTAGCTAATAACCCCGATATTATTTTAATGGACGAACCTTTCAGCGCATTGGATCCGATAACCAGAAGCCAGCTTCAGAATGAATTACTTAATCTGCAGGAAGACCTTAAAAAAACTATTGTTTTTGTAACTCATGATATCGATGAAGCAATAAAACTAGGAGACAAAATAGCAGTAATGGCAGAAGGCAGAATCATACAATATGATACTCCTGAAGAAATTTTAAAAAACCCGGTTAATGCCTTTGTGGAGTCTTTTGTTGGCAAAGATAGGCTTTGGAAGACGCCGGACATGCTAAAGGCTGAAGACATAATGAGCGATAAAATTATTCAAATAGGGCAGAATAGATCAGTAGCACATGCTATTGAGCTAATGAAAGAGAATAATGTGGATGTGTTGGTAGTTGTAGATAAAGTGACAAGGAAACCGGACAAGATTCTGGGAATTGTAGGCACTAACCGATTCAAGGGCGTTGATGAAAACAGTATAAAAATGAAGGATGTTATGAAGGCAGACTTTATTAGAATTCCGTCTGACATGAGCTTGGTAGATGTGCTGAAAATAAGGAATGAAAATGAGATTCTTTTCAGCCCGGTAGTAGATGCTGAAGAAAAAATTCTTGGCATTATTACAAATGCAAGCATAATTAGTGTTCTAACTAAACTGGTTCCGGAAAGAGAGGATTATTAATGGCATTATTGAAATATATTATTGAAAATCATACTCATATTCTCGAAAAGACCGGAGAGCATATCTATTTGGCCGGAATCGCTGTGCTTCTGGCATGCGCCATAGGGATTCCAATTGGTTTCCTAATTACAAATAACAAAAAGGCATCAGGAGTAGTTATTGGAATTGCAAATGTAATACAGACTATTCCCTCACTGGCATTGTTTGCTTTTGCTATGCCTGTTTTTGGGATAGGGTCAGATAACGCTATTTTTGCCTTATTCTTATATGCGCTGCTGCCAATAATAAAGAATACATTGATTGGGATAAAAAACGTAGATGCGGCGACAATAGAAGCTGCCCGGGGTATGGGAATGTCGAAAGCACAGATAATGTTTAAAGTAGAAATTCCTCTTGCAATACCGGTGATAATGGGAGGAGTACGAATTGCAACTGTAACGGGAATAGGAATTGCTACAATTGCTACTTTAATCGGAGCAGGAGGACTTGGACAGCTGATTTATCAGGGCATTGGAATGATGGATTACGAAATGATATTTGCAGGCGCGATTTCTTCCGCTATTCTGGCATTGACAGCAGACTTTCTGCTTGGATTGGTTGAAAAGAAATTAACATCAAGAGGCTTAGCAAAAGAGGAACTTATTTAAAGAACAAACAAAGAAAAAAATTGAGTTCAATAGTATTATATGTAAATGGTGCTTAACTTTTTGCACTGCAGCTTAGCATAAAACAACATAAAGAAAGGAAGTATTATGAAGAAGGTTTTATTTGTTATAGTGGTGGTCTTATTTTCGGCTTTATTTTTTATCGGATGTTCAAATTCTGAAAATGTGATTCGAATTGCACACAAAGACTATACAGAACAGAGAATTACAGGACAGCTATTGGCGGTTTATTTAGAAAGCAAAGGATATAAAACTGAGGTTTCTGAGCTTTCGGGCACAATGCTGTGTTATAACGCACTTCGCCAGGGCGATATAGACATTTATGCAGAATTTACCGGTTCCGCATATGGGGCTATATTCGGTCAGACAGAAATTATTGGTACACAGGAAACATACGATTATGTTAAACAAAGATGTATTGAGGAGCATCAAATTTTGTGGCTGAATCCTTTAGGATGGAATAATACATATGTTCTTACTGTAAGATCAGAAACAATTGAGGAATATTCGCTTACAGACATATCCAGCTTGATTGCCGTTGCCCCGGAAATGATTATTGCCTGCGATGATGAATTTATTAACAGAGTAGATGGACTGCCGGGATTAAAAGAAGCTTATCCGGGGCTTGCGTTTAAGGAAGAAATACCAATGGATCAGGGGCTGACATATGCGGCTTTGCGAGATGGGGAGATTGACGTGAATGCATCGTATTCGACAGACGGACGTGTTGCAAAATTTGGATTGATAAATTTGATAGATGATAAAAACTTTTTCCTTCCGTACTATGTTACACCTATTTTAAGAGAAGAATATGCAGAGGAAAACCCTGAAATAGTTGACGCTTTAAATGATCTTGGATGGAAGTGGACTGATGAAGACATGCAGAAATATAATCTGATGGTAGATGAAGGCGCAGATGCCAGAGAAGTAGCCATATTAATGCTTAAGGATGCAGGATTACTAGAATAGAGGATAGTATTCTTCTTTCGAAAAAAGATTGGAGCAAAAACGCTATCTAAGATAAAAAATTCTGAGTATGTATAACATAGTTTTGATATTATTTGCAATAGTATTCCTGGTCGAACTGACTTGGAATCTTATATTGAATAGTTTCATTGGACATTTGTTATTCTAAAAAAGTACAATCATATGCATAATACAATTGCCGTATAACATCTGTATAACATGTGCCAGTTGCGGATATTGCGCAGATTTAATAAAAATCATGGCCAAAAAAGTCCCAGTTGGCATCAATTGCGTTCAAAAACATTTGTTAAGCTAATTTATACACGGAGTGTCACAGGTTCTACTCCTGTCATCGTTACTATAACAAAAAGACCGACAGGTCTTTTTGTTTTGGCAAAAAACACGAAGTGTTTTGCAGCCCAAGCCGTTTCTAAAGATAAAGCGATGCCCGAAAGCTGTATTTTTTATAAAAAAATGCAGAGAAACGGGATGCTTACTAATGGTAGTCACTATTTTTGTGCATAAAGCATTTAAACAGTGGTGTTCAGGGGTTTTTAATTGGTTTTAATAGATGAATTTTTGAAGTTTTTTAGATTTAAAATATGTTACATGCTGCAAAAAAAT
>CAZDZB010000012.1:3698-20487 GCA_964509795.1 uncultured Christensenellaceae bacterium
AAATAACATTCATATAACATCCTGATTTAAAGCAACCTGTATCTCCGGGAAAGGTAGTGCCTTTTTCGGCAGCTCAAGGTCACTTTTTATAAGCTTATCCGAATCTGTTACTTTGCTTTTTTCAGAGTAGAATTGTATTCAAATGGTTTAACCAATTTTTTAAGGGTGCATCTTGTTTTGTGTGTATACTATCAAGTAATGTATAAGCCTGTGCATGACCAGGGCCTTTGTACTAATTTGATTCATTATGGTAATCAAACCGCATAAATAGAAATATATTGCTCTTATACCATTATAGGCATATAATTTAAATATAATACTAAATATGCTTTAGGAGAGATGCTATGAAAAAGAATAAATTATTTTTGTTTATATTTGTGATTAATTTAACAATATCATCTTGCAGTTTAAACGCCGAACCTGTGATAAACTCTACGCCAGAAGCTGACCAGTCTCCTGAAGCGTCAGAGCCGAATACGGCTGAACCGGTAAGTGTAGATGATACAATGGACGATTTAGTTTCTCCGTATACTCCGGTTTTCCCTGATGACTCAGAAACATGGATGCTAGCTGGCCAGGTAGGAGGCGTCACAAAGGCTTTATGCCTGGAGGGTGATATTTTGTATGTGGGCATGGGGCTGAAAGTAATAATTTTTGATGTAACCGAACCTGATAATATACAGGTATTAGGGGAGAGTCCAATTCTGCCGCAGTATGTCGAACATATTACCAGCAATGGAAAAGGCCTGCTGTTTGTCAGCTGCGGTTCCGGTGGACTAGCTATACTAAATGCGCATAACCCAGCCTCTACCGGAATTTTGAGCATTCTGGATACACATGGATATACAGAAAGCGCGGCACTATATGGAGAATATGTGCTGCTGGCTGATGGACCGCAGGGAGTGCAGATAGTGGACTACTCAAATGTGTACGAACCCGAAACTGTATCCGAAGCATATCCGATGGCTTATGTATACGACATAGTTATAAAGGATAATATAGCTTATGCTGCAGGAGGGGGAAGCGGTTTGTTCACTGTTGACCTTAGTAATCCTGAGTCTCCGGCTGAGGCGGGGCTGACATTGCTTGATGGATTTCAATACGGTGCAGAAATTGTTGATGGAAATCTATATCTAGCCGGTGCATGGGGTGGGGTTTCAATGTTTGACCTGGGAAACCCATCTCAGCCAATGTTGATATCGACAACGCAAACCAATGGCTGGGCAATGGCGCTGGCAGGGGTAGAAAACAACCTGATTGTAATGGATGGTGCAAACGGAATAAAAATTTTGAATACAAGCTTAAATAGTCCACCTGAATTGGTATCAGAACTTGTATATGATGGATATATAATTACAGGCGATGCGGATGAAAACACTGTGTTTGTACTTGATGAAGAAAAAGGCATGATTACCATAGATTATTCAGTGAAGGCGAATCCTAAACCCATATCTCGATGGATTCCGTTGCTTTACGGACGCAAGGTGGATGTCAGTGACGGATTCTGCTATGTAGCCGGAGGGCTTTCTGGCATGCATGTTTATGATTTAAAGGAGGCTGACACGCCATTGGAAACGTATTGGTATGACACAGGGACAGGATTTGCAAATGAAGTTTACGCCAATGGTGATAAAACATACCTTGCTATGCGCCTTTTGGCGGATTTTCCGATTATGGAATTTGACGTGAGTGACCCTTATGCGATTGAGCAGACAAAACTGCTTGATAATTCTCGAGCAATTTACCAAACAAAAGGCGGCCCTATTATGATGGCAGGCGATATAATTTATATGACAGGCGGTTGTCCAATGTCAATTGACTTAAGCGACCCCAAGGCCATTGTAGTAAAGGACTGTATTGATGACATAGAGACCGGCAGCGGAGATGTAATGGGGAACTTGTTTGTAGCAAGAAACAATTCCGATTTACATATAATTGACTGCAGCGACCCGGACAATCTGCAGATAATTACCACAATAAATGTTGATTCCAGCGGAGCTGCGGTTCGCTTCATTAGTGACACTCTTTTTATAGCGGCTACTACAGATGGATTTGATATATATGAGCTGACTAATCCGGCTAATCCCAAAAAAGTTTCTGAAATGAAAATGGAAGGCGATATTTCGGATATTTTTCTTGACGGCACTACAGCGTATATGTCCGCTCAGGGGGCAGGTGTTCATGTTGTGGACTTAACCGACCCCATGAACCCGGTTTATATTGATGCAATAAGCACCTATAGCTGCGCGTGGGACTGCTGTGTACAGGGGGATGTAATGTATATTGCTGACGCTTCAGCGGGTCTTACAATATATATGCGGGGCGATACGCTCGTAGAAACTTTGACTAACAGGCAGGGAAAGGAATTTGATACAAATACTTTGCTTACAGGCCTTGTTAACAGTGAAAGTTTTAAAGAAATTGTTTATCCTTCGCCAATGCAGAAGCCGGATACATCACCGAATATATATGTAGTTACAAGCACGGAGGATATCGGCATAGGAACTCTGCGCTATGGCTTAGCGTCAAGCAGGCTTAAAGATAACACAATAATTACTTTTGATACAAGCTTATTTTCCCCATCTGCCCCAGCAACAATTGAATTAGGTTCGAAGCTGCCATACATTGATAAAAATTTTGTAACAATTGACGCAAGCAATGCCGGAGTGATTCTCGACGGTAATAATGAAGTCGGAAATGGACTGGAATTATACGGGAAACACATAATAATAATGGGTTTGCAGATGACTGGATTTACAGAATACGCAATTGTTGACGAAGGAGCTTATGCACAGATAGGGGGTAATAGAAATATAGGCGACGGGCCGATAGGCCAGGGGAACTGCATAGGGAATTCTTATTTGGCCATCAAGGTAAATGGATATAAAACGGTTGTCCAGGGCAACCTTGTGGGTGTTGATGTTACAGGAACAAAAGCGGCTCCCAATTGGTGTGGAATATTTGTAACTGAAGGAGATTATGTGACTGTTGGAGGAGCAGAACCAGGGTTAGGCAACGTTGTTTCAGCGAGCGAAAGAGGCAACATAACCTCCTGGAGTGATAATGTGGTTGTCATAGGTAATATAGTAGGCCTGGACATTACCGGAACAAAAGCACTGTGGCCCAATACAGAATTCGGCGTATTTTTCGAGGCGGATGCAGTAAACAATGTTCTTGGCGGAAACACTCTGGAGGAACGCAACATAATAAGCGGTGTGCAGACAGGTGTGATATTCGGCGACCAAAAGACATACCAGTGTACAGCGACAGGCAACTATATAGGGACAGATATAACGGGAACCAAGGCCATCCCTAATAATGTCGGCTACTTTTCATATGTATCTTATCATAACCGTATCGGAGGCACCAGTGAAGGAGAAGAAAATGTAATAAGCGGCAACAGCAATACGGGAGTAGACGCACTGAATGACACAATTGTGATAGGCAATATTATAGGATACACAGCAGATGGCAAAGAACCGCTTCCTAACAACACAGCAGTTATATTAAGGTCATTTGTTACGCTTGGAGGCTATACGCAAAATGAAGGCAACCTTATTTACGGAGGTTCATTCGGCGCACTTACCGACGGCGAAGGAGTCACAGGAAGCTATATTGCGGGAAATGCCTTTGCAAGCCCATCATCCAGCGGCATTTGGCTTAATGGCGCTTATGATATGTTTATACAGAACAACACATTTTCTAAGACTTCGAATTTCACAATTTTAGTGGACGGAGGAGCTGCCAACAATATACGCAGCAACATATATCAAAGCCAGAAAATATCAGATATAATTTCACTTGTTCACAATGGCAATATTGAACTGCCGGCCCCTTTGGTTACTGAGGCTGCAGACAACATAATTTCGGGTACTGCGGGCGCGTATGACAGGGTAGAATTATATGTTTATGAAAACGGCTATGTTTTACCAGTCGGGTATACTTTGGCGGCAGAGGATGGGAATTTTATATTTGCTTGCGAAGATAGCCTTGGGGGAAAGCAGGTTTTATTAACTGCTACGGACCTGCAGAATAACACTTCCGCTTTTTCACAGCTCTATTCTGTGGAAAACGAGTGACATCAATAAAAAATACTTCGCTCAGTTATAAATGATTTTGAGACAAGATGAAAATCAATTAAAAAATGATGCTCTCCAGCTGTATTTGACCAGCAAAATACAGCCGGAGGCAAAAATAGGATTTGTTATGTGAATATTTAAAGCATAGCATTCTTATGTATAATGTATTGCACCACTATTCGCTGTATTTAGGGTAAGTAAGTTCTGCAATAATGCTGTTATACTCATTATCGATAACTGTAATTTTAAATTGTATATCCTCTGGCTTAACGCCGGCAAAAAGCTGGAAGAACTGGTTGTTATAACTTAAAAAGTCCATAATAGAAAAAAGTTCGTTTTGATTAAAGTCAGTAGAATCAATCTTAATGTAGATGTAAGTTTTAAAATCATTGTAACATATTTCTGTTATGTATCCGGTTTGTCTTGTTATTTCTGCGGCAACAATTTCCAGAGTGTTAAAATAATCATCTGCCATTTGGAGTATCAGCTCTTTGGTTGCTATATAGTCTATTGTTCCGTCGGCGTTAACAGTGATGTCTTTTACCCCTGCTTGAATTAGCTGTTGTTTTGTAAGCTCGGGGTCACCCATTGTGTATTCTGTCGGAACATGGATAGCAAATTCCTGCTGCATATCGTCAGTTGAATCAATCACGCTATTCATTCTGTAGGGTATGCTATAAGAGATTTTTTCGCTATTTTCCATTATGATGTAATTTAGATTAATTGATATATCGTTTTCATCAATGCCGAGCATGCATTTTACCAAAGCGCACTGGTAAGCAAGCTCATGGATATGAGACCTTTGCGCTGAAGCGAAAAAACTTAAATCAGCAACTGAAACAGTTATTATTTCACCGTTTTCATCTATTTCTATGCTGCTAATCATCGTATACTCTTCCGGATATATGTTTTTCACCAAAGCAAAATCAGGCGGGTTGATTATGCTTATACGTTGTGCATATTCGTCTTTATCCAAATAATATATATTCGCTGTTCCGTCCTGAACAATGTATCTGTTGTCGCAGTCAAAATATATAAATTCTGAAATAATGGGTTCTGTCAATTCATTGATTATCCATTCAGGAACTCTGATGCTTATGAGTCCTTCTTCTGGGGATTCCGGCTCAATTTCGGTTGATGTTTCAGGTATTGCAATTTCCAAATCGACAATATTTGCTGCAGAGCCATTGAAAGGCCCGGCGAATATCAGCAAAAAAACTGTAAGTGCTAATATATAATTTTTCATATTCTACCTCCTGCACGTCCTAAGTAAACATTATACATTATCTAATTGTAAATATAAACAATTATTTACAATTAAGTACGCTTTTGGGCGGCAATAAAACTGGAATTACTAAGCATTGTTCTGGTGAATCTTTTGTAGTAAATTTTATCTGCCTTTATTAGCTGTTTTATTATTTTAATAAAACCTGTGCTTATAACACTGCGTAAATGGTCTTAAGGCTGCTTATGATTAATCGGCGGTGAATAGATTAAAGATACAAAAAACTTCATTTGCCATACGGTTTGTGAACATTCCTGTGGGGATGGGGTTTGGTTATATTGCTGCAAGAATAAGCATTCAAGCGGCGTTTGGATATCTGAGTGCTGTGCTTTTCGCGTATTTTTTGATTTACTTTGTAATATATATAAGAATAAGGATAAACTAAAAAATATTATGGATTGAAACCATTGAGTTAATCCGGATTAACAGCATTAGAAGTTTTCAATTTTCCCTGATAAAGAGTACAATACAAATATACATCTTTTGCGTGAAAAAGCATCAGTTGAATTTGAAATATGTATAGATTATAATTAATTAGAAATAATAAATATAAAAAGGACAAAACGATGAAAAAAGCAGAATTGTTATTACCTGCAGGTAATTTTGATAAATTTGAAATAGCTGTAAACTATGGAGCCGATTCGGTATACCTGGCGGGGAAAAGATATGGCATGAGAGTGATGGCTGGAAATTTAGACAAAGAAGAGCTGAAAAAGGCAGTTGAAATAGCTCATTTAATGAAAAAGAGGGTGTATGTAACTGTTAATCTCTTTGCGAGGGATGAGGACTTTGAAGGCCTGGATGAGTATTTGAATTACTTGAGCGAAATTAACGCCGACGCGATTATTGCGGCTGACCCGGGAATAATCGCATTTATACAAAAAACAGTTCCCAAAATGGAAATCCATCTAAGTACTCAGTCAAACACACTGAACTCATATGCCGCTAATTACTGGCATGATATGGGTGTTAAAAGGATTGTTTTGGCAAGGGAATTGTCATTGAAGCAAATTGAAAACATGAGAAAGTCAACTCCGGAAAGCCTGGAGCTGGAGGTATTTGCGCACGGCTCAATGTGCATGGCTTATTCGGGCAGATGCGCTATCAGCGCTTACCTTACGGGAAGGGAAGCCAATCAGGGGTTTTGCACTCAGCCGTGCAGATGGGAGTTTTCGCTGACAGAAAGCAAAAGAGACGGCGAAGTTTTCCATGTGGAGGAAGAGGAAGGTAATGGTATGTTTTTCTTTAACTCAAAAGACCTTAACATGCTTCCTTATTTAAAGGACCTTTTAGACACCGGAGTAGACAGCCTGAAAATAGAAGGCAGAATGAAATCCGAGCACTATGTCGCAGCCGTGGGCACAGCTTACAGAACAGAAATGGACAGATATTATAAAGACAAAAAATACGCAGGGCCATTGGAGGAATCCTTAGGCCAGCTGGATAAAGTGACATACCGCCCTTATACAACGGGCTTTAATTACGGCAATCCCCACATGGAAGGCCAGAGTGCCAAAAAATCCGAATATATAGCAAAGTGGGATTATATAGCCAAAGTAACCGAGACAACAAAAAACGCAACAGAGGCATGGGTAAAGGAATTCAATCCTTTTTCAAAAGGAGACGAGGTGGAAGCTTTAAACACTGACGGAACCAGTCATCCGGTTAAAATATTATCCATAAAAGATGAAGACGGCAAGGAGCTTGAAGTGGCCAAGCAGCCAAAACAAAGCCTTTTGGTGCAGTTTGATAAGCCTGTCGGCAAGCTTTCGATATTAAGAAAGAACATAGAGGATAATTAAAAAAGTAATAGTATTGATAAAAGTTAAGGAAATATGTTTTAGTAAGTTAAAATTCTTGTTGTAGGATTTAAAAAAATTGTAACATTATTAGTTTATAATAAGTGGTCGCGCTGTGCCTTAGGGCGCAGTCTGCATAAAAGAGAGGTGTTATATGAGTCTGCTGAAGGATCCGGGGCTTTATAAAGAGGGCATAAAGAAGATGGACTGGGCGCTTAATTACATGCCGGTAATAAAAAGAATACTGGACGATTACAAAAAAAACAAACCTCTTGCGGGATTGAAAGTGGTAACTTCAATGCGTATAGACGCAAAGATGGGAAACTTCGCCCGAACCTTGAAGGCAGCCGGAGCGCAGGTTTTCGTGGCGGCATCTTCTCCTCAGGCAGTGGAGGACGATGTGGCCGCAGGGCTTTATAATGAAGGGATAAATGTATTCGCGCAAAGCAACGCAACGCAGGAAGTATACAAAAAGCAGCTAATGAAAGCGGTGGAATGCAACCCGAATATAATAATTGATACAAACGGAGACTTGATGACTCTGCTGCATAACGAGAGCAGGGCAAACTCCAAAGAAATAATAGGCGGTTGCGAGGAGACGACGACGGGAATCCGCAGAGCGCAGGCAAGGGCAAGGGCTGGAAAGCTGGATTACCCGATAATAGCGTCAAGCAACGCCAAATGCCAGGCACTTTTTGACGATAGGTACGGCACAGGGCAGTCTGTATGGAGCTCTATTATGAGCGTTTCTGACGTGATGCTGGCCGGTAAAAACGTGGTTGTAGCAGGATATGGATGGTGCGGAAGGGGAGTTGCGCTGCGGGCTATGGGCCTGGGAGCTAATGTTATAGTATGCGAAGTGGACCCTGTGAAGGCACTTGAAGCGTCAATGGATGGCTGCACGGTTATGGTGATGGAGCGGGCGGCAAAGCTGGGGGACATTTTTGTAACAGTTACAGGATGCAAGGACGTAATAAAAAAAGAGCATTTTGAGATGATGAAAGACGGAGCTCTTCTGACTAACGCCGGGCATTTTGATGTTGAATTAAATGTCTGCGATTTGCAGGATATGAGTATTGAAAAAGTAATTACAAGAGATAAGATGGAAACCTATTTCTTAGAAGACGGAAGAAAGCTGAACTTGGTAGGCGAAGGAAGACTTGTTAATTTGGTCGTGGGTGAAGGAGGAGCAGCGGAAGCGTTGGATTTAGGATACGCAATTCAGGCTAAGAGCGCTGTGTACATAGCTCAAAACTACGAAAAGCTTAAAAATATTGTATATACTATTCCAAAAGAAATAGATTATGAAGTGGCAAACATTAAACTGAGTTCAAGAAACATAAAAATAGATGAGCTTACAGAGATGCAGGCATCTTACCTGAAAAGCTGGGAGGAATAAAAAGTGAAAAGCCTTTTTAAAGGTGCTGTAATAATTACCGTTAATGAGAATTTTGATATAATAACAAACGGAATGCTTGCAATAAAAGACAAGCAGATTAAGTATGTAGGTGAGTACAGCAGTGAATATGAAAAAGAATTTGACGCTGACTCGATAATATACGCCAGTAATAAAATAATTATGCCGGGGTTTATTAATATGCACACACATCTGCCGATGACACTTTTCAGAGGCTATGCGAGTGATTTGCATATGGATAAGTGGTTTAATGAGAAAATCCTGCCGGCAGAGGAGAAAATGAGCGAGCAGGACGTAAGGGCCGGTGCTCAGACTGCGGCGGCAGAGATGCTTCTCTCCGGGACCACTATGTGTGTTGACACATATACCAGGCCTGAAATAGTAGCTTCCGTGCTTGATGAATGGGGCGTAAGGGGAGTTGTGTCATACAGGTATGATTTTGAAGAAAACGTCGATAAAACTGTAGGCCTTTCAGAGTACTGCAGCAAATTTGGCGAAGGAAGGCTTAAATCTATAGCTTCGCTGCATTTGAAATATGACGGCACAGATGACGAAGAGGCAATAAAAAGCTATGCGGAGGACGCGAAAAAAAACAGCAAAAAAATACATATTCATATAGCCGACACACAAGAACAGGCAAAAAAATGCATTAAGGCTACTGGGATGACTCCAGTGCAGTATCTGGATAAGCTCGGCATATTAACAGCCGGTTTAATCGGAGTAAACTGTCTTGCAGTATCCGATGATGATATTAGCTTGCTTAAGGAAAACAATGTGTCAGTGGTATACTGCCCGACAAGCAGTGCCAAGCTTGCAAGCGGATTTGTCCCTGTAAAAAAGATGATAGACAAAAAAATTAACGTGTGCCTTGGAACAGACAGCGGAGCCAGCAACAACAATATGGACATGCTTGAGGAGATGCATATCGGCTCAATCATGGCAAAAGGGCAAAGCGGGGATGCGTCGGCGATGAACGCGCGTGAAGCAATTAAAATGACCACGATAAACGGAGCAAAAGCTTTGGGTATTGATAACACAGTTGGTTCCCTGGAAGCCGGCAAAAAAGCGGACATTATTATGTTTAACCAGGCAAGCCCGTTTTTCCTGCCGGAAAGCGAACTTTGCAATAACATTGTGTACTCAGCTTCACGAAATGAACTAGAAATGACAATGGCAGACGGAAAAGTGCTGATGGAAAGAGGCAAGCTTTTGAAATTAAGCCATGAAAAGCTGGCGAGGGAATTTGAAGAGTCAGCTGCAAAACTAATAATAAAATAAACAGATTACCAGGAAGGCAGATGAGAGGATTTTGTAGGAAAAATATTATAACTGTGCTTATAATTATTATAATATCAGGCTTTTTTTCTTGTGCAAAATATGAAGAAAGCGAAGCTGGTAACACCAATTTCCCGGAATATACGGAGCAGCCGTTTTACGAAAGTTCACAGTCGATTACAGGCGGCGACGGACTGACCGGCCTTAACCTGGCTGACATTAAGCTTGAAAACATGGAGGAAGATGTATCTGTTATTACATTGTCGTTCATGGATGGTTCAGGCGCGTTGTTAGCAGACCAGCAGGTAAGTGCGGGAGTGCCGTATTTTGAAGTTACCCGCATTGACGGAGTGGACAGAATGGTTATAAAGCTTGACGGAGTGACTGCCTGGACCTACAAGATATATGAAGACGAAATACAAAACAACAAAGTAGTCAAAGGTATCCTGAAACAGGAGCCTGTAAGCGGCAGCAGTTTTTATTTATACATATCCACTAATGATGATTACCGGTATAATGCAGAAACCAAAGAAAACAAGATTATAATAACTTGCCGGCACATTGATGAAGCTGAAAGTTATAAATATTATATAAAGATTAACTCCTTTTTGGAATACGAAAACGGCGATTTTATAACGGATGATTTTTATCCGTGCCTCAGCAGGGACGGCACGAACGGAGTTTTGCTCTCAAGCGCATTTGAAACGCTTGAGGACGCGCAGGAGTTTTTAGGAACAATCCAGGATGAAATAGCAAAGCATGTAGCAGAAGATGATATTTCGGTTATTTACCTGGGGAATAATGAACTGCCTGAATATGATTATGAAAACCAACTAGAACAAATAATAAATAATCCAATTGGAGTAAACGGCGAAAACTACATTGTGGGCGAGCCGCTCATTACAGAGGGCAGGTTTCTAGCGTGGAACGACGGAGGCAACGAATTTGTTTATGCGAAGCCAATCACAGTGTTAAGCTCACAGCATGGGGATGCCTATTCATATGAAGAAATATGGGTAAGGACAAATGATGGGGATGTAAGGCTGACTGATCAGCAATTTACTTCCGTGTTAAGCGCCGCTTATTCATTTGACGGCAGATACATTGCGTTCATTAATCAGAGCGATGAAACGAGAATGCTGCTTATAGCAGATAAAAACACAGGCAATTTGTATGTGCCGGCTGACGATGGTTTCGGCATAGATACATCTTCTTTTGTATGGTCAAATAATGAAAACAAATTGTATGCTATAACTGGAGAAAGAGACAGCAAGCAGCTATTGTGCTATGTTCTGCAGACGTTGGGCGACCCGGAAATCTGTGCAGTTACCGAAGAAAAATACATGGAAAGCAGTTTGTATATGTTTGATGAAAACATATATTACTTAAAAGTTGATGAAACAACTCAAATTACCAGCATTTATAAATCTGATGTTGAAACCGGACATGCTGTAAAATACCTGCAGGGCAATTCGTTTATGCTTTCGCCTGACGGGGGCAGTATCCTGGTCAATGATATGCAGTATGACAACGCACAGGAATATTTGTTTTATATTTTCGACAGTACATCCGGAGTAAAGCATATAATAGAAACCGGGAAAATGATAATGGACTATACATGGTCTAAAAACGGCGAACGTGTGTATTATACCGTATACAAAAACGCCGGGTGGGAAGAGGAATATCCTCTGGAACTTTATTATTACGATACCCAGCTGATGGAGTCTTTTTATGTTATGGACATGATAACAGGGGCGTTGTACACCGCGCATGAAGACGGCAGTGTGCTTGTTATGAGCATTTTTCAGCTGCAGGACAAACAGATAACTATAACCTATCAGGTAAAATAAAACCATATCGTATTATTTATCAGCTAAAATTATAAATGATTTGAAAATGACTGTGTGCAAATCATTTTTTTATTATAAGTTAAAATATTTAAAAGGTTTACAATAAATATATAATATGTGTATAATGAATCAATAAAGCTGGGGGAATAGATGAATGGATAAATGGGATAAAAGGTTTATGGAGATGGCAGAGTTGATATCAACATGGTCAAGCTGTTATCAGGACAACAGGAAAATCGGAGCTGTAATAGTAAAAGACAAAAGAATAATGACCACAGGGTACAACGGTGCGCCGTCAGGCATAAAAAGCTGCGTGGAAAAAGGAGAATGCTTAAGGCGGGTGAAAAATGTACCCTCCGGAACACGCGCAGAACTTTGCTATGCCATACATGCCGAGCAGAATGCTATACTCCAAGCTGCGCGGCTGGGGCTTTCTCTGCTGGGGGCGATCTTATACTGCACCCACCAGCCATGCGTCATATGCTCCAAAATGATTGTAAACTCAGGCATAAAAAAGGTATGGTATAAAAACCCATACCCAGATGAATTTGCCGTCCAAATTTTAACTGAGGCTAAAGTTGAGCTTATTGAGTTTAAGGAATAATATATTGAAGATGAAGTATAAACACATAATATGGGATTATAATGGAACTATATTAGATGATGCACAGCTGGTGCTTGATGTGTTTAATTTTATGCTGGAAGAAAGGCAGTTGCCTCAATGCAGCATGGAAAAATACAGAGATATTTTTGACTTTCCGGTAATTGAATTCTATAGGCTGGCAGGGTTTGACTTTGAAAAACACCCATTTGACGAGCTGGCGGATGAATTTACAAGAATGTATCAAGAAAAGTTTGACACATGCACATTGAGAGAAGGTATAGCTGAAACTATAAAGCGCCTTAACGCTGAAGGATATGAGCAGAGTATATTGACGGCGGGCAGAGAGCAGAATATATTAAAAGAGATTAAAGTGTTTGGATTGAACAGATATATAAGTGAGCTGACGGGGCTGCATAACAATAAAGCTGAAAGTAAAGTTTTTCTGGCGGAAAAACACATGGGTAAAATCAAAGCCAGCCCGGATGAAATTTTGTTTATAGGGGACACCACGCATGACATGCTTGTTGCTGATGAAATAGGCTGCGACTGCGTACTCCTGGCGGGAGGGCACCAAAGCATTGAAAGGCTGAAGGCGGTAAATGATATGGTAGCAAAAACGCCTTTGGAAATAAAAAAATATCTTTAGAAATTAAAACTCCTCAAGTATGTGAGGAGTTTTATAATTTCTTTAATTACTGCTATTAGGAATTTCGTATACCATAATGCGGATAATTGCAGTTTTTTAGGTTTAACAACGTAGACTGCTGAATTTATTAATCGTCAGATTCATCAACAACGTCTGCAACAGGGGCATTCTTTTTAACGGATTCAATGCCGTTTTTGCAGCCTGCTTTTGTTGTATAAGCTTCACTTGTAGCGATAATTTCGCCATTGCCTGCTTTTAAGTTGAAACGGAATTGACCGCTTTTATCTTTTTTAATTACAAATTTTGCACTCATGTACTTCTTCCTCCTGATGTTTTATTAAATTAATTATACCATACAATTGTAATATGTATAGTGATTTGGTTACATTAATTTTTATTTTTGCTTGTTAATTGAGCCTTGAAGCTATTGCGTCCATAAATTCTTTTGAGTTTACTTTATTTATTTTGCCGGAAGCCAATTCTGCCAAGTCACCTGTCAGTATGCCGCTTTCGATAGTTTCAACAGTTGCTTTCTCCAGCTTTTTGGCGAAAGCGCACAACTGCGGTATTTCATCAAGCTCGCCTCTTTTGTTTAATGCCCCTGTCCATGCAAAAATGGTTGCAACAGGGTTGGTGGAAGTCTCTTCGCCTTCCAGGTGCCTGTAGTAATGCCGGGTCACTGTGCCGTGTGCAGCTTCGTATTCATGATACCCGTCTGGGGAGATAAGCACGGAAGACATCATGGCCAGTGAGCCGAATGCGGTGGCGACAAGGTCACTCATAACATCGCCGTCATAGTTCATGCATGCCCACACCATTCCGCCGCTGCTTTTTATAATCCGGGCAACGATATCATCAATAAGCGTGTAGAAATATTCGATGCCTAAGGATTCAAATTTCATTTTGTAATGCTTGTCATAAATATCCTGAAAAATATCCTTGAATTTATGATGGTAAATTTTTGATATAGTGTCTTTAGAGCCGAACCATAAATCCCTTTTGTTTTCAACTGCGTACATAAAGCAGGCGTGCGCAAAGTGCTCGATGGAGGAAGTGTCGTTATGCATGCCGCGGATAACGCCGCCTGATTCTTTGAAGTTATGAATAAGCTGTCGTACTTCCTTTCCGTCCTTTGTGTAAACTAATTCTGCTTTTGTTCCTTTTTCAACTTCCTTTTCTTCGCAGTTATATATGTCTCCGTATGCGTGGCGTGCCATTATAATGGGAGACGTCCAGCCTGGAACATATGATTTGATGTTTTTAGCAAGAATGGGTTCTCTGAAAACTGTGCCGTCTAATATAGCCCGTATGGTGCCGTTGGGGCTTTTCCACATCTGTTTCAGGTTGTATTCCTTGACTCGTTGGGCGTTGGGTGTGATTGTGGCACATTTAACGCCTACGCCATATTTTTTGATAGCGTTTGCGCACTCGACTGTGACCTGGTCATTAGTTTTATCTCTGTTTACCAGTCCTAAATCGTAATATTCGCTTTTCAAATCCACAAAGGGTAGAATCAGCTTTTCCTTGATTTGTTTCCAGAGAATCCTGGTCATTTCATCTCCGTCAATTTCTACGACCGGCGTTGTCATCTTGATTTTCGCCATAGTATGCTCCTTTTTATATAAAAATTAAAATTGTTAACATTATGCAGGCATTTTAATAATATGCACCAAAATAGTATAACCTAATATGAAACATATATCAAGCCTGGCAGCTTAAGGTATTTAATAAAAAAGTCAAATGGTTATGTTTTGAAGACTAGAAATTGCATCTAATCGTTTACAAACTGTAAACACAATATCCCTTGATTAAAAAGCCTTATTTGTATATAATCATATGTATGTCAGACATTATAAGGTAAGGCAGAATAAAGGTTAAACATATGAGTACATTAAACATATTATGGACCACTGACTCTGCAGACACTGCGATGCTGTTTATTAATGAATACGCGGACGGAGCAATGTCTTATGAATGGTGGGATAAAGTGAGGATAATTCTTTGGGGTGGTTCAGTCCGGCTTGTCCAGAGCAACAGCTTTATTCAAGTGAATATAATGAGGCTTGTGCATAAGGGAGTTGAAGTTGTGGCCAGCAAAAAATGCGCGGACAGCGTGGGGGCCACACAGCTTTTGGAAAGCCTTGAAGTTGAAGTGAAATACATGGGCAAAGAACTCACGGACATCTTGAAAGACACAGAGCAAAAGCTTATAACTGTATAGTTATTACGGGGTGAAATTATGGCGGGCTGACTCATAAAAAATTGAGGACAGCCCCTTTTTTATGTGTTACAATAAATGTATGATTATTTTAGGTATTGACCCTGGGCTAGCAACAATAGGCTATGGAGTTATTAAAAAGGAAAATCAAGATATAACTTTAATTGACTATGGAATAATATCAACTCCTGCTAATATGCCCCTGCCTCAAAGGCTGTCTGTTATATACAATGATATGAAGGAAATAATAAACCTGCATAAGCCTGACAGCATAGCATATGAGGAACTGTTTTTTTATAAAAACGTCACGACGGCAATTGACGTGGGACAGGCGAGGGGAGTGTGCGTGATAGCCGGAGACAATTTTGCGGGCTCTGAAAACCTGTATGAGTACACACCCATGCAGGTTAAGCAGGCAGTGTGCGGGTATGGGCATGCCGACAAAACGCAGATTCAGCAAATGGTTAAAGTACTTCTGAGTTTAAAAGATATACCTAAACCTGATGACGCGGCTGACGCCCTGGCTATTGCCATATGCCATGCGCAAAGCATCCGACTGGGAGAAGAATTTAAAATAAAATAAGTATATTAGGATATATTATGATTGACTACATAAAAGGTGAAATTTCATATAAGGACAGCGATATGCTGGTAGTCGAAAGCGGCAATATAGGTTTTCAGCTGCACTGTCCCACATCCACCCTGCAAAATGCCGGCAAACAGGGAGAGACGGCAAAAGTTTTCGTGCAAATGGTTGTCAGGGAGGACTCCATGACACTGTATGGCTTCATGACCAGGCAGGAGCGGGAGATGTTTAACAAAATAACAGGGGTTTCTGGAATAGGTGCGAAAATAGCGCTGAATGTGCTTTCCGCGATGACAGCCGCGCAGCTTGCGATAGCTCTTGTTACAGAGGATATATCATCAATTACGAAGATAAAAGGAATCGGCGCGAAAACGGCAAAACGGATGATATTGGAGCTTAAGGAGAAAGTGGACAATGATGAGTTGAGCTCATCGTTTACAGACGCATCAGGCACAGCGGGGGTGACAGGCTCCGTTGAAGGGGAAGCCATTGCGGCGCTTATGGCGTTGGGCTTTTCATCCATTGAGGCAAGCAGGGCGGTTTCATCAGCCGAAGGAGAGCATGACACGGTGGAAAAATTGATAACAGCGGCGCTTAAGACAAGGGGCATTTAACATATGATAGAAAACAGATATATGACACCTGAAAAAAGTGAAGAGGACATTGAGATAGAGCAAAGCCTCCGCCCGGCTGTAATGAAAGAATATATAGGACAGACTAAGGCTAAAAACCAGTTGGAGATATTTATAGGCGCGGCCAGAGAACGCAGGGAATCTTTGGACCATGTTCTTTTGTACGGCCCTCCGGGACTTGGAAAAACCACGTTGTCAAATATAATCGCAAATGAAATGGGTGTTCAGATACGCACAACATCAGGGCCCGCCATTGAGCGCACGGGGGACTTGGCGGCCATACTCACAAACCTCGGAGAGGGTGACGTATTATTTATTGACGAGATTCACAGGCTGAATAATTCCGTGGCGGAGATACTTTATCCCGCAATGGAAGATTATAAGCTGGACATAATAAT
>CAZDZB010000012.1:20587-27153 GCA_964509795.1 uncultured Christensenellaceae bacterium
AGCAGGGGGACTCCCCGTATTGCCAACAGGCTTTTAAAAAGAGTCAGGGACTATGCGCAGGTGAAGGCCGACGGCGCCATAACAAAAGAGATTGCCGCTGCAGGGCTTGACATGCTGGAGGTTGACAAGCTGGGGCTTGACAGCGTCGACAGAAATATCCTGCATGCCATAATCAAAAAGTTCCACGGAGGCCCTGTGGGGCTTGATACGCTGGCTGCGGCAACCGGAGAGGAAAACATAACAATAGAAGATGTTTATGAGCCGTATCTTCTGCAGCTTGGTTTCATAAGCAGAACCCCCAGGGGCAGAATAGCAATGCCCGCCGCGTATGAGCATCTGGGCATAAAACAAAAAGACAAAAAGGACGGACAGATAAGCTTTTTAAAATGAAGACAAAAGATTTCAAATACCATTTGCCTGATGGGCTGATAGCACAGACGCCGTTAAAAGAGAGAGACACCAGCCGCATGCTGGTGCTGGACAAAAAAACGGGAGATATAGAACACAGGCAATTTACAGATATGCTGGATTATTTAGGCGAAGGCGATGCGCTTATATTGAACGAAACAAAAGTGCTTCCTGCTAGAATTTTCGGCAAAAACCCTCAGACAGGCGGCAGCATGGAGCTTTTGCTGCTGGAAAATCTGGGAGATGATGTTTGGGAAGTGCTTGCCAAGCCCGCCAAGAGGGCGAAAAAAGGAAGGGTATATACTTTCGGCAACGGGCTGATGTCCGCAAAAATATTTGATGAGTTTGACGAGGGCATAAGGCACATGAAGCTCAGCTATGATGGGATATTAGAAGAAGTGCTGGACAAAATCGGAACCATGCCTTTGCCGCCTTACATACATGAAGCTTTAAATGAGCAGGACAGGTATCAGACTGTATACGCAAAGCAGACGGGCTCCGCCGCGGCACCCACGGCCGGACTGCATTTTACCCAAGAGTTATTGGAAAAGATAATTCAAAAGGGCGTTAAGATAATAAAGGTAACCCTGCATGTAGGCCTTGGCACATTCCGCCCTGTAAAGGTGGAAAATGTACTGGAACACAAAATGCATTCGGAATACTATCATGTATCTCAGGATGCGGCCGACGCCATTAACAGCACAAAGAAGGCAGGCGGAAACATAATCTGCACCGGCACTACATCCGTGAGGACACTGGAAACCGTGACTGATGAAAACGGCGTTGTGCACCCGGGCAGCGGGCACACAGATATTTTTATTTACCCTGGGTATAAATTCAAAATAGTAGATAAATTAATTACTAACTTTCATCTGCCGGAAAGTACTCTGATTATGCTGGTTTCAGCCTTGGCGGGCAAGGATAATGTTATGAATGCCTACAAGCAAGCCGTTGAAAAAGAATACAGATTTTTCAGCTTCGGCGACGCTATGTACATTAAATAAAGCGAGCTACACGCACAAAACAAGGAGAAATGCATATTAAAATGTTTGAATACACTTTAAAGAAAAAAGACGAAAAATCCATGGCAAGAAGAGGCAGCCTTGTTACCCCACACGGAGTTATTGAGACTCCGGTTTTTATGCCGGTTGGAACCCAGGCTACTGTTAAGGCTATGACTCCGGAAGAGCTGAAGGAAATAGGCTCACAGATTATCTTGTCAAATACATATCATCTGTATCTTCGCCCCGGCCACAAGCTAATTGAAAAAGCCGGAGGGCTGCACAAATTCATGAACTGGGACAGGCCTATATTAACAGACAGCGGCGGGTTCCAGGTGTTCAGCCTGCAGGACAACAGAAAGATAACTGAAGAGGGGGTAATGTTCCAGTCCCACATAGACGGCTCCAGGCATTTTTTATCCCCTGAAAAAGCGGTGGAAATTCAAAACTCGCTAGGCTCTGACATAATGATGTCCTTTGATGAGTGCGCGCCGTGGCCCAGCGAACATGACTATGTTAAAAAGTCGTTGGAACGGACAACAAGGTGGGCAGCAAGATGCAAGGAGGCGCATAAAAACACTGAAAAGCAGGCGCTTTTCGGGATAGTGCAGGGCGGCGGCTATGAGGATTTGCGTATACAGAGCGCAAAAGAACTGGTGGAGATTGACTTCCCCGGATATTCTATTGGCGGCTTAAGCGTGGGCGAGCCCAAAAGCGTGATGTATGACATGCTGGAAGTTACAACGCCGCTGCTGCCGGAAAATAAGCCGCGCTATCTGATGGGCGTCGGCAGCATGGACGCACTGGTTGAGGGGGTGAAGAGAGGAGTCGACATGTTCGACTGTGTGCTACCGACTCGTACCGGAAGAATGGGAACATTCCTTACTATGAAAGGCAAAATAAATATCTTTAACGCCAAGTACGCTGATGACTTATCGCCCATTGATGAGGAGTGCACATGCTACACATGCCAAAATTATTCAAGAGCGTATTTGAGGCATCTTTTCAAGACCAAGGAAATACTCGGCGCCAGGCTTGCCACATGGCATAACATACACGCGCTTCACGAATTGATGAGAAATATAAGAAAAGCTATTGAAGAAGACAGGTTTATGGAGTTTAGAAAAGAGTTTTTTGACAACAATAGAGACTATTCAGCATATAATTAGGACATTTAGGCCGGTCAGGGTTGAAAATTGTATTGTATTGTTGTATGATAATCTAATATTGAATAAATGTAATTTACATAAAGAAAGGTGAAAATTATGAACTCAGAAATGCTTCAGTCTCTTTTGTTTATTGGTATAATGCTGGTGGTTTTTTATTTCCTTTTAATAAGGCCCCAGAAAAAACAGCAAAAGACAAGAAAAGCAATGCTTGAAAACTTAAAAGTAGGTGACAGAGTTACAACAATCGGTCGTTTTTACGGAACAGTTACAAAAATTAAAGACGACATTCTGACAATAAAAGTTGGACCAAATGATACTGAACTTATTATTGACAGACGTGGTATTGATTCAGTTAATGAGGAATTTGACGCTGAAAGCATGGTTTGATAAAAGCAAAGAAAGTACAGGCTGCCAAAAGGCGGCCTTTTTCTTTTGCTGAATAATATAGAGACATTTGCGTATACAAACAGCAGGCAAAAATGCCGGCTGTTTGCTAGTTTAGGATTTTTTTAATTAATGCCCCGGCCTGCCACCACCGCCTCTTGAGCCGCTGGTATTGGTCATGCCTCCCATTTGGGATTGAGTGATGGATGTAATTACTTGTCCGTTTACAGTAACGGTTCCGCCGTTAAGCTGGGCTGTGCCGTCCGAGTCGAATGCAGAATTGGCAGTTACGTTAATGGTTCCGTCGTTGATGTATATTGAACCGTTGGAATCGAACGCGTCTGTGTCGCCGCTTCCTACTTCCACATCAATGTTGCCGCCATTGACTTCGATTACTACGTCGTAGTTGCTTTTGCGTGTTGCATTAATGCCGTCATCTTTGGCGTATATATCAATATCTCCGCCGTTTATCTGAATATATGTTGCTTCAATACCTTCGGTGGATGTATTGATATTGATTACTCCGCCGTCAATCTGTATGATTGTTGTGCCGCGGATTCCGTCGTCTGCTGCTGTGATGTTGAGCTCTCCGTCGAGGATATAGATATATCCCAAAGAATAATCTTCTTCATTTTCACTGTGAAGAGCGTCCTTATTTGAAACAATTGTAATGTCTCCGTCAGCTATTCTTATGGAATCATTTGCCTCTATGCCATCAAGCAGTGATGTTATGTTATATGTACCGCCTGTTATTTTCAGGTCATCTTTTGAAGTGATGCCATTTCCTGCGGTTGATACGATTTCCAGAGTGCCGATTCCGTTTAGTACCAGGTCTGATTTTGAGTAAATTACCGCATCAAGATTAGTTTCTCCGTCAGCTTCATAATATCCTGTAACTTCCATTGAGTTGTCACTGTCAGTGGTAGTAACAAAAACTTTGTCAGCTGATTTAACATAGATAGCCGGTGAGTATTCATTCTTAATGCTTACGCCGTCAAGTACGATTTGTACTTTTTCATCATCTCCTGCCTCGACAATGACTGTTGTGTTTTGGGCGCTGCCGCTAAGTACATATACGCCTTCTTCGGTGATAGTTACATCTTCACCGCTTGTAAGTTCAATATAAACCGCATCGGTAAGGTCGGTCGATTGTCCCATATCTCTGTCTGTAAATAATTCCGATGTATCTAATACTGAATCTTCTACAGATGTGATTGATACTGTGCTGCTGTCGCTTAGTCCTGTGGCGCTTACTGAACTGCATCCGCTTAATATAATTGATGCACTCATTAGTGCCAATAGAATTACTGTTGTTATTTTTTTCATTTTGTCCTCCTAAAGTACATCGCTTGCGTCAGATATATATCCGCAAATGATGTCCAGATTGCCATTCCGGCATCGTAGTTGGTCGATCATTTCTTTTTCCTTTGTTTCGTCTTTTAAAGTTATGTCGTAGTACAGTTTGAATAAACTGCCCATGTTTGAGGTTTTTACTTTTTTGAGTTTATACATATTTGTAAACTCCGAAAATAAGTCATCAAACTGATTTGTATAGTCCAGTGATTCGGGGACAGTAATACACAATTGCTTGCTCGCGCTCTTTGGTTCGCCAAATTTGCTTTTGAAAAGCACCAGCGCGACTACACCCACTATTACTGTGAATACTACTGCGTATGGTATGTACCCCATGCCTGTTGCCAGGCCTACTGCCATTGAGAAAAAGATAAATCCGATTTCTTTGGCCGTTCCGGGAATTGAGCGGAACCTCACAAGGCTGAATGCGCCCATTACTGCAACCCCTGTTCCCACATTGCCGTTGACTATTGATATTACCGCGCTGACTATTGCAGGCAGCAATACTAACGTTACAACGAAAGATTTGTTATAGTTGCTTTTGTACATATAAAATAATGAAATGATTATTCCAAGCAGCAGGCTTGCACTTGTGTTAATCAATGTTGATGATAAATCAAAATTTTCAAACATATTAAACTCCTTTATAATTAGTTTTTTGCAGATATTTTGTGTATTTATCCGCAGTGGAATGTTGTGCAATTACGTTTCTTTACATGTAATTTACACCATAGGCTTGAAAATTAGCTTAAAAACTTTTTCAAGTTTCTTTCAGGTTCAAAGGCTGAATTATGATTAAAAATAGATAATGATAAATAATAGTTTACCGAAACAGTAAATATGCTAGACAGGCAATCGACAGTTTTGAGAAGCTTGAAACATTTGGTTTGCGGAAGGATTATATAAAACTGCAAAACAAAATACCGCATTTTTGAAATGCGGTATTTCTTATGTTGTTTATTTTGTGCAGTGTCTAGTCCAGTACGCAGTCTCCGTCATAGCCGGCTGACTGGCCGAAGCCGCCGTTGCCGCTGTTGCCGTTTGCTTGGCCTGCGCTGCCTGATTGTCCGTACATTCCGCCGCCTACTGCGCCGTCTTCATTCAGGTTTTTGTAAAGTACGCCGTCTTCATTGAGGTTTTGCTGCAAGATGCCGTCTTCGTTTTGGCCGCGGTCTTCATCGTCGCTGCCGCCTCTGTAAAATCCGTTGTCGCCTTCTGCTCCAAGCCCTAAGCCAACTCCGTAGTTCTCAAGGTATCTTTCTTCCATGTTAGCAAGCATTTCGTTTGCTTCTTCTTGAGTTATCACGCCCTCTGCTACCAGGTCTGCAAGCCATTCCTGCTTTTCTGCTACCATCTCTGCGTGGCGTTCTGCGATGAGTTCCTCGTCTGTCAAATCAGCTGCAAATGCTGCTGTTGTTCCTGCTGCCAATAAGGCTAATGTTAAAACAATTGTAAATATCTTTTTCATTGTTACTTGTTCCTTTCTTAACTTGTAGCCTCATTATATTGCTCAATTATGAAAGAAATATGAGTTTCTAAAAAAATATTTTAAATTCGGTAAATTTATTAATCCGGCTGTTTACCGTTATTTTTCCGCCAGCTTTTTCTATGTTGTCTCTGGCATTTGCAAGCCCCAATCCCTCGCCCTTTATGCTGGCTGTGTTTTTCCCCCTGAAGTATGGGTCGAATACATGGCCGATGTCGCCTTCTGCTATTCCTATGCCGGTGTCTTTGATGGTTATGGTTTTCAGTTCATCGTCAACGGTTATTTTCACTCCACCTGTTTGCGTGTATTTATAGGCGTTGATCAAAAGGTTATACACCGCCTGGTTCAAAAGCTCTTTGTTTGTTTTTATGTTAAGGCTTGTTTTATCAAACGCAATTTCAAGCCCTTTCTTTTTGTACTTTGCGGCAAGGCTTTTGACCATCTTTTCAATCTCCTGCGCATAATCGGTTTCTTTAAGTTCCACCGCGTCCTCTATTGGCACGTCCTCAATTATGTTTGTGATATTTTTTAGCATGTCGTCCAGGTTATCTACGGATTCAATCATGCTTTCTGCCCTGCTTTTGTCTATTTCGTATACGCCGTCTGTCACGCCCTCAAGCTGGCTTTTTATTATAGTAAGGGGCGTTTTTGTGTCATGCAGCAGCTTATCAAATTTTTGCTTTTTCACCTTTTCTTTGGTTGCCAGCTTCACCCTGTAGCTTTTTATGGCGCTGGTTATGGTGTTAAGCTCCGTTATTTTGGACT
>CAZDZB010000013.1:0-26824 GCA_964509795.1 uncultured Christensenellaceae bacterium
AAGCATTTTACCATTGAAGAGGAGCTGCATAATGCCATAGCGAATGATGAGTTTATCGCTTATTATCAGCCCAAGGTCAGCAAGGACGGTGTGATTTTTGGCATGGAAACCCTGATCCGCTGGAACTCCAAAAAGCTGGGCATGGTCTCTCCCATGGAGTTTATCCCTATCGCGGAACGGACAGGACTTATTATTGATATAGGCTATATTATGCTGAACAAGGCATGCCAGCAGAACAAGACGTGGCAGGACATGGGTTTGCCGAACCTGACGGTTTCTGTTAACCTTTCACCGTATCAGTTCCGGTCGCCCCATCTTATTGAACAGATAGGCACGGTATTGCAGGCAACAGGAATGGACGCAAAGTGGCTGGAGCTTGAAATCACCGAAAGCGGGATCATTGAGCATGAAAGAGAAAGCGTGGAGCGGCTTAATGAGATCCACGCCATGGGAATCGCCATCTCCATTGACGATTTTGGCACCGGGTATTCTTCTTTGAGTAAATTGAAATTGTATCCTATTGACACGCTGAAGATAGACAAGTCCTTTGTTGATGATCTGCCTCATGACCCAATGTCAGTAAGCATAACCACAACAATCATCAGTCTTGCGGGAAATCTTGGATTCAAGGTTATAGCTGAAGGGGTGGAGACCAGAGATCAGGTTGAGTTCCTGGTATCAAAAGAATGTACTTCCTTCCAGGGATATCATTTTTACAGACCAATGCCTGCCAGTGAACTTGAAGAGATACTCAAAGGATAGGGAACTTTTTCACCTCAGGCCGGTTGACTGCTTCTCTATCCTTTAGACACTTACCACATTTTTACCATTGACAGAGTTATCGAATAATCGTCTTCCTTATTGCCGTCATGTTTGTGATCATCCGTGTACTGGCTGAGGCCAACAAAAACACCGGTTTTAATTGAAAGAGACTGGTTAATGATAGCGTATACGCCTGGGAGGATTCCTGAATGGGCGGAAAAATCACCCCAGAACTCCAGTCCGATTTTAAATACGGCAATGCCGCTCTGTCCAAGCTGGAACAGCACGGCGGTACCCCATTCGGTGCGGTCAATCTCCCCGTCCCGCGCATAGGTGAAATTAATAGTAGCGTTGTGGCCTTTTCCGAAACTTTCGCCAACGATCAGGGTAAAACCAAAGTAATGGTTCCTGCCGATGAAATCCTCGGACCGCTCGGTGGGGGCCCGATAAAATAGATCGAGTCCCAGTTCTATTGGCACGTCCTGTTGTTCTGGCATGCCGAAAACAAGGTCAAAAGCAACGGAATCGATCATCAGTGAGGGGCTTTCATTGCTGCCGGCTTTCTTAGACCTGGTAAGATAGTGTTTGCCGTATTTGCCGAAGATGCATCCAAAACTGAGCATCATCCAGTCAGTAAAGGCGTATCCCAGTGATGGCTGAAACTCCCACCGGTCACTCTTATCGCTTCCCTGGTCATGTACTGAGTAGTTAAAGTCAAGAGCGGTAAAAATACTCTTGGATGCGAAAGCGGGCCCGTTCTTCATTTTGCAGAACACGGATTCATAAAAGGGATACGCAGCAACAGGAAGAAGCAGCAGGATTGCTGTCAAAGCAGCGCCCGCAAGAAGAGTGTTCTTTTTCATTTTCATAGTCGGTCCCGTGCCTTATGTTTCCAGGATACAACACTATATCGCATGTAAATGGTAAAGCATAATTTCGTTCTGGCATCAGCACATGTGATTGGCAGCGGATTGATTTCAGGGGTGAATGGTCGTCCTGGCGCGGTATTATACTGTTGCACATGAGATTTGTAATATGCATTGCACAGTATTTTTATGAATTAATGCTGATTTTACTTGATAATTTTATTGTGATCTCTATAACGGTTTATACTGATGTAAGATATAAATAGGGGATGTAGCTCAGTTGGGAGAGCGCCAGAATCGCACTCTGGAGGCCGTGGGTTCGACTCCCATCATCTCCACAGAGGAAAGCATTTCATTTAATCATTCGTGTCGCAGTGTTTCAACCATGCCTGTGTTTCTGATATTGTAAAGGCGGCCAACGCTTTGTTTGTTGTTATACGTATGTGTTCCACGTTATGGCAGCGAATTATATTTTACCGTTATTAACATTTGACATATAGCATTATATATGAAAATATATGTATGTGTCAATCGCCGATTGAGAGAACAACGTTCCGTATGAGACAGGTGTTTATAGAATTAAACATGGTACCGCATACGGCAGGGATGCTTATGAAAGAAAAGGTCTACATTATCGGAGCTGCTGAAAAAAATGATGATGGCTTTCTCTGCCGGAGGCTTGAAAGGTTTCTTCTGGAGCAGGACATGCTCGGGTTCGTCAAAGAGAAAGACATGGTCGCGGTGAAGACACATTTCGGAGAAAGCCCTGATCTCGGTTTTGTGAGGCCCCTGTATTTTTCGATGCTGGCAAAAAACATTAAAAGCAAAAAAGCCATGCCCTTTTTAACAGAAACATCAACCCTGTACAAAGGCAACAGGACAAATGCGGTCATACATACCGAACATGCCATTAAACAGGGGTTCGGTTATGAGCATACCGGCATGCCAATCATCATGGCTGACGGTCTTATGGGCGATGATGAGATTGAGGTCAAGATAAAGGGAAAGATCTATGAGAAAGTAAAGATAGCCGCCCTTATCGCCAAAGTACAGAGCATGGTGGTGGTCTCTCACTTTACCGGGCATCTCGGAGCAGGTTTTGGCGGCGCCCTTAAAAACATGGGGATGGGCTGTTCAAGCAGGCGTGGAAAAATGGAACAGCACTCAACTGCGAAACCGTCGATCAAGGTATCATCATGCACGAAATGCAATCAGTGTGTTGTGTGGTGCCCGACAGGAGCCGTATCCATGGGGGATGACAGCGCTGTTATTGACCATGATGTATGCATCGGCTGCGGACAGTGCCTTGCGGTATGCAGGTTTGACGCGGTGTCGTACAACTGGGGAGCCACCTATGAAGATTTGCAGAAAAAAGTGGTGGAACATGCCATGGGTGTCGCAGCTGTCCATGGGAACAGCTCCCTGTACATCAGCTTTTTAACGAGAGTGTCAAAGGACTGTGACTGCATGCCGGGAAGTTTTAAAGAAATAGTCCCCGATATCGGTGTCCTGATTTCCCGTGATCCTGTCGCAGTAGACGCCGCGTCACTGGATCTGGTGGAAGAGCGGTCAGGCAGTAAAATGTCTGAATTATGCTATGACATACCGTACCATTGCCAGATCGACTACGCGCGCGAACTGGGCTTCGGCAGTCCTGATTACGAGCTTGTAATGGTGTAACAGTATTGTTGCATGACATCACAGGCGTTTCAAATTCAAAATATATTTGTTTGAGGAAAAGTATTTTTGTGCTTTAACTATTAAACAAAAATTCCTGTTATGGGTGTGACTGTCAAATAATTAATACTACTGATTTAATCCATAACAGAATACCTGTCTGCTTTAGAACATTGCACATTAAAGTATCATCAAATTGTCAATGATATCACCTTTGATTTTATAAATCTGTCCTCACTTTCTCGAGGACTGGCGTAACCGGACTATATCGACGACATTCTCGTCATCCTGTTATTCGTGCACTTTCAACACATTCTTGTATTCGCCAGAAGCTAACG
This sequence comes from uncultured Christensenellaceae bacterium, assembly GCA_964509795.1. Lineage (GTDB taxonomy): Bacteria > Bacillota > Clostridia > Christensenellales > UMGS416 > JAFGUF01. The sequence continues at coordinate 3,644 of CAZDZB010000013.1, forward strand.
CATTCTAAAATCGCGGGCCTGCAACCATATGACATCAATTTTGACGGATGCGGAAAAGCTCTGAAATCAGGAATATGTGTTAATTCCGTTCTTTGATCTATAAAAAGCGCCATTGTTATAGAATTTTTATGGACATCCATTCCGAGATATGCGACTCTTTTATTCATGGGTGTGATTCCTCCTGTTAAATTTGTTTACTATTTGTAATATAGTAATGTGTCCCTGGCCAGTAATTACTGGTTAGCACACGAAAATCTTGAGGGTCACACCCATACTATCTATAAAAATAATAAATATATTAAATGCGCACTGATTTTCCGGAGAATTATTATGAAAAATTTTTTTTATTGTTTATTCTTATGTGTATTGTTTGTCGGTTGTGGGATGTCAGTAGTTAAGCTTAAATCAGAAACAGACCCTTTTGCAAAATTTGTTGAAAAAGATAAATACACTTTATATGTTTTAATATCAGAAGATGCATCAATTGATGATAAAAAAGCTGCAAAATTACTATTTGATTCTATAAAAGAATATACAAATATTATTCTGACTGATAATATTTATAAGAGTGATTTTGTTCTTCAAATATTATCAAGTACAAAAACTTACCAAACAAATACTACAACAAAAGGTTATGTTTTTTATAATCAATTTACAAAGCAGAATAATTTTTTAGCAAATACATACACAAATAATGTAGATTTTAAAGAAATTTCATTGCATATAAGTACAGTTAAAAAAGTTATTGGGAAGAAAGTTAAATTAAATTTAGTTTGGAGTGGTTTTTTGCGAGTGAATAAAAATACTTATTTGTCAAAGCCTAGCAGGTTTATTAAAATTTTATTTTCTCGTTTTGGAGAAGAAGATATGGACTCTGAATTTTCTGTCGATATTTATGAATAAATTAGTAAACAAAAGCTCCGAAAAAAAATTTTAATACGCACTGTTTCAAGAAATTTTTTGCCTGAAACGGGACTGTTTGTGGATAAGATAAAAGGTATTCTGTGGAGCCTGCGCGGCATAATGTCGGCTTATCGGAAAAGGCGCGGGGAACAAGTTCAATGCACGCCAGGGAAATAAGTCATAAGGAATTCACGAGGCTTTATGATCTCAAGGTCAAAGACTCCATTCTGATCCAGTAAATGCTTGTCTCCTGATACAATAATTCTGGTATTACCAGCCAGGGCACAGGCTATGAATTTGTCGTCATCTTTGTCCGTGCAAATTTGCTCTTTCAACTTCTTTTGTTTCACCATGACGGAATTCATGGATAACAGAGAAATAATCTGGTCAAGATCATCACTCTTTAATTTTTTAGACAACTCATTCCCGACCCGCACATACTCCTCGAAAACTTCTTCACTAATAATAAATACATATTTCTTCTGTTTCCATAACTGTAAAATCTCATAGGGCGGACCTTTAAAGAATATGCCCGACATCAAAACATTGGTATCAATGACAACCTTCAAGACTTCCTCCGTACCGAAGAAATAGCATCAGCAATATCATTCTTTTTCAATCCGGCTTTTTTTGCGCTCTGACGTGCTTTTTTAATCAGATCATCAAACTCATTCAATGAAGGAGGCGTGATTGATTTAAGAATAACTACATCCTTGTCGCCGATAACGACAAACTGGGAACCTGATTCAAGGCCAAGTTCTTTTCGTATTTCTTCAGGAATAACGATTTGCCCTTTTGAAGACATTTTAGTTGTTGCAATATTTCCCATAATATACCTCTTTTTCAATCTTACTGGTAAGAATATACGGAAATACCTGATATTTAGCAAGTAACAATTTCCAAAAAATAAAAAATTTTTAATACGCACTGTTTCAAGAAATTTTTTGCCTGAAGCGGGACTGTTTTGTGGAACAGATAAAAGGTATTCTGCCGCGTCAGAAAGTGTTTCGGTTCGCACGAACGTTTTTTTGACAGAGGAAATTCCTGAAAAAAAAAGTAATGAAATGCCGAAAAAAACTGATAGTTTTGAGCAGTATTATTACCTGCCTTATCGCTGGTATGCTTGCTTTTAAAACCGGCACAATCCCCGGACTTTATGTTCTCTGCTTTTCCATGCGCCTTTTCAGCATACTCAACCTGAGTGCCTGTTGCAAGCTCTCTTATCTCATCGACCGAGTAGAACGGCTCCTCGAATGAATGCAGCCAGAGGAGCAGGAGATACAAGAGGAGAGCATCGCCGGAATGGTAATTATGTCGTACCTGCTGGCGCGAGCTGAACAGAACGAACGGCCGTCGGCGTTTATATCGCTTACCCTCCTGTCTTGCCCGAACCGTTCCTGCCGAAGAGAATACAGTTTTCGCCCGGCTTGATGTGCCAGTTTATGCCTGCTGTGCTGCCTCTTTCTTTTTATGACCGAATTTCCAGAAGACTCTCCAGCCGTGAAAAACCAGCATACAGGTCCAGGCAATCAAGGGGAATTTAAACCACAAGTATGCCGGGTATAAAGTCAAATTGAGGTAGATTAAAACCGCATTGACCAGTATAAATGCTGTTAAATGATTAAAGAATCCCTTGTTTCTGCTTCCCGGGAATACAAATATACCCAATCCATGAAACATTAACCCGATCCCCCAGCCGACCGCCGGCCAAACAGCCCATAAATACTGTGGGTATTTATCAAGGTTGATCCATACTAAAATTGCATTCACTGCTAAATATGCAGTTAAATGATACCCGAATCCGATTTTTGCTCCTTTACTTGCCATAGTGTATTAAACCTTTTCCTTATTTATAATTTTAATTTTTAATCTCAAAATAAGCCAGTCAGAATTACCCGCTGCTGATTAAAACATGCGGGAGACAGCATTACCTATCCTGCCATTGATCGATTTGATGATACCGTATACACCGTTTCTTCTCTCCTCTTTGCGGATACTTTTTACATCTTTATTGCCCGGCTTTCCCGCTATATCACTATGAATATTTTCAACCGTTAATACAATATCGTTAATTCTGCCGAAAACCGTTGTTACCCTTGATCCGTTCTTCTTCATAAGTTCTCCTTTGATGAACTACGTTTATTTTACGACCCGCAGCTATAGTATACATAGAGCATCGTTAAATGTCAATATAAAAAGCAAAAAATATAGCAAAATAAAAAGCAAATAAAATAGCAAAAGATATTGACAGATATTACAGCATTTAGTATAGCTTTAACCGGCAAGAAGTGATTCTGCAGAATCAGGGTACCAGTAGAATGGTTCCTTCTGGGATGCCGGGACTATACGGGAAACAACCGGTGTTAAATCATTAGCAATAATGGTTTCCCGGCATCAGGGAAAAATCTTGAATAAATTATTTAAGGGGGAGATATGGCTGTTGTAAGAAAAGACCAGAAAGAAGAAATCAAGAATGTGCTGTTAAGGGTCAGCATACCCGCGCCTCTCATGGCCGAGATAAAAAAGACAAAAAAACTATGCAAGGATAACGACCTGCTTTTTGACATTAAGCCCGACGTTATCGACGCGCTTACAAAAGCGGTTAAAGAGGCAAGGGAGCTGGCAGAGAGCGAAAAGAAAAAAAAAGCGGCTAAATAAGCCTGCGAATAATTTTATGCCGGCTTAGTCCTTCATGCCGGCAAGTTCTTCAAGTATATCGTTCATCAGGGTATCAAGCCTTCCGTCACAAGCCAGGACTCCTGGCATTGACGCGACAAGTTCCATTACTTCCGGATCATTTGAACATTTCAGTATTTTATCCAAATAGTTAAGATCTGTCAAAAAAAATGTCCTGCCGGCATACCAGTATTTCTCACCATCTCCCAAGCATGTTTTAAACCTGAGGACCTCAATTTTTCTGCCGCACTCAGGTTCATGTTTCCCTGAAGCCCTCGTATGCTTTCTTCACCTCAGGGTTTAAGGAAACCGGGAGTTTATTTTTATAGAGACTTTTCATATTTGAACAGATTATTTATATATAGAAGTTTCCACTATGAAAACTGTCAATTAATTTAAGCAGCTTTTTCTAAAATCTCATTAAAATCTTTGAGTTTTTTCTCATAGTTTTCTTTCACAACTCCCCGGTAAGTTTCTCCTGATAATATCATACACCTCATGATATTAAACACCTTTCGAATAACGGCTATACGTGACCTGCCTGTGCCTCTTCTTTCTTTGACATTATTATAAAATTCAGACATGAAATCAGATGAATTAGTAATGTGATGAATTGGCTGAGTAAATAATGAACGGGCAAGCTTTCTTGACTGCCTGGTGATATGCCCCATCTTTGTTTTCCCACCACTGGATTTTACGGTTGGCACAACACCCATATATGCATTAAAACCTCTGACATTTTTGAATCGCCTTACATCTCCAGCGTCAGCAAGAAAGGCGAGCACCAAAAAGGGAGTTATACCTTTTATGAAGGTCAATGCCATAGAATCTTTTATTTTGCATGATGCACCCACTATTGTTAACAATTTACCCCTTGACAAAAGAATATAAGGGTGTACCTGAATAAAACTGTGTTGTTTCGTTCCACTATTCAGTATTGTATTTCGTAGATACATACTATGTTGTTGGTACGAAAGCGGTGAGATGGCCGGCTAAACCTAAAATCGTGGTCGTAAAAACGCCACAGAAAGTCCTTAAGCCATCTCCCGCACCCAATCAATTCCCGGGGAATGGTTGCAGGATATAGCCATCTTCCGTTTTCTGCAACACAGTTTAAGGTGTTGTGTGGTTATCATAACAACCTATAAAAACAAGGGGAAATGACAGTACATATGAAAAAAAAGCCCCTTTGGATATGTAGGAATTTCCTCTGCTAAAACCGTGTTGCACGGGACACAATGCATTTTACTTGTGCTGAGCCTGTCGAAGCATCAGAACAATTTCACCTAACCCGAATGTGTAACTATTGACAAAAAAAGCCCCGGATGCAGGGCTTTTTTAAAATTTTATGAATTGATCCTAACTTGAGAATTTTAATTATATCGCATGACAAGTTCTACTACCTTACAAATTTTGTTTATTCCAATTTTCATCGGGTGATTCTCAGGATATTATTTTTATTTGTACTGCATTTGTTATAAAGAAATTGATTGTCCGGATTTTTATGGTTGTTTTAAGGTAAAAGATGTTAAGTTAGTTTAATGAAAAAGTAGTTGTATATTTTTTACTACTTGAAACATATAATTTTTAATAAAATTAATCGATAGATTCTGCATAATAAAAATTTATATATACTGGAGTATTGAATGAAAAAATTAAAATTCACCGGATTTATTTATTTTTTAATTATTGTATTTTTAATATCCTGCGGGTGAGGCGAAGGAGGAGATCCATCAAATCCTACCGATACAACGGCTCCTGCGGAAGTAAGTGGATTATCAGCTAAATGGGATTTGGATAATTCCATCATTTTATCCTGGATAGAACCAGCTGATACTGATTACTCTATGGTCGAAATAACATATGATCCTTCAGATTTTTATCCTTCCCCGGTAAATGTATATAAAGGTACAACAATTTTTAATTTTGGAACATTGCTTGATGGAGATCTGGAATATCAGTTTTTTGTAAAAACCATAGATGAAAATGGAAATAAATCAACCGGGACATCTGTTATCCTTTCTCCAAACGAAGTATCAGGAATAACTGCAGAATGGACCGGTGCTGGCGCTTCAATAACATGGACTGAACCAGTTTATCAGGGACTCGAAAAAGTATCTATTTCATTTACTCCTTCAGAATCAGGCGTTACACAACCAGTTGAAATAGTACAGGGAATAACATCCTGTATTATACCTGGATTAAATGATCAGACTTCCTATTCATTTAATATCAAATCAGTTTATCCTGATGATATAACTACACAGGGAAACTCAATTACTCTTGCAATACGTGACATCCCTTCTATCACATTTTCTACTAACGGAGGATATGTACAGAATGTTTCTACTGCTGTAACTGTAGATGATTCATCAATAACTATTGCATCGCTTACATATCAATGGACAAATACTTCTGATTTCCCGTCAGGTGGTTCCTGGACTACGTTCACAAATGGAGATACGATATCTCTGGCAGTAGAAGACCAGCATTGGTTTTTGCATATAATTGTAACAGATGACAAAGATAACATAACTCAGGCTTCCTCTTCTGAATTTATAAAAACAACATGTACTGATATCAGCGATAGTCTATATGAAGGTTTTAATGATATAGCTATTGACAGTACTGATAAAGTACATATATGTTATTTTTATAATCATGATCCCAGTTATGATTTAATGTATACTTCTAATTCTTCAGGTTCATGGTCAACAGAAGTAATAGATAATAGTACTACATATCGTGTAGGTCGAAATAATTCCATGATTATTGATGATAGCGATAATATTCATATAGCATATCAGGAAGGGATTTCCGGTTGTTTAAAATATGCTACAAATTCTTCTGGTTCATGGGTTGTCAGTTTTGCTGATTCATCTCCAAGCTTTGATAATGCAACTTCAATCGGACTGGATAGTAGTAACAAAGTCCATATTAGTTATTATGATTATGGTAATGCACAATTAAAGTATGCCACCAATAGCAGCGGAACCTGGGTAACAAAAACATTTACCGGAAGTAATATTGGATCTGCTAATTGCATCGGGATACTGAGTAATGATCAGGTTCTTATCGCATTTTCCGAAGACAGTGATTATGATTTAAGATATAATAATACGTCAACAACAGTTCCTGGAACATGGGAAACAAATAAGCTTATCGAAACAGCCGGAGGATATATCCGTTCTATGATAGTTGATTCCAGTGATAGCTTACATATTTCATATTATAATACTTCAAGTAAAGATTTAAAATATGCAACAAATTCATCAGGCTCATGGGTAACTGCAACTCTTGAATCCGATGATTCTGTTGGTTTCTATTCATCGATAGCTATTGACAATAACGAATATATCCATATCGCATATTATAAATCTACAGGTGGAGATTTAAAATATGCGACGAATACATCCGGTACGTGGGAATATAGTGTTCTTGATTCCACTGGTAATGTCGGTAAATATCCATCAATAGCTGTTGACAGCAATAATCATGTTCATATTTGTTACTACGATGAGACAAATTATAAAATAAAATATATAACCTGGTAAAATTAAGAAACAATTTCAACATCTGTTGCACTCTGAGGCTGCCCTTTACGGGCAGCCTCTATTGTGTATAAATTTTAATACGCACTGTTTCAGGAAATTTTTTGCCTGAAACGGGACTGTTTGTGGATCAGATAAGAGGTATTGTGACGCGTCAGAAAATGTTTTGGGTTGAACAAATCTTTCTTGTGGGGCGGAATTTCCAAAAGAACAATAAAAACTTTAATGTCTTTATAAATGAATACAGAATCAAAGAAGCGGAAAAAATGCTTAATCATCATTTTATAATGCTTTCTCAAAAATGAAAGACATGTCACCTGCAGCTTACAGGAAAAAAATATTAAAATAATCAGCGCCTCAGAACTGAGAACGGAGCAAGTAAATCTCCATAATTATTGCCATATCCGGACACCCAAAGAAAATAAATGAATCCCACATTAAAAATAACAGAAAAGATTAAACAAAATTTCGATAAAGATTTCAGCGACAGGCTGCCCAAAATTCTGCGTCAGCAAAGATCTGTTGATGGAACAATAAAACTCCTTCTGGGCCTGGAGGACGGCATTGCTATTGAATCAGTAATAATGCCCTTTCATAAAAGACATACCGTGTGCCTCTCCTCCCAGGCGGGGTGCGCCATGGGGTGCCGTTTCTGCAGGTCCGGTTCGCGCGGCCTGGTCCGCAATCTTAGCGCCCTGGAAATTCTGGGTCAGTACATGGTCTGTTATGAATATATATGCCAACAGAGCAGCGGCCGCCATATTGACAAACCGAATATTGTATTCATGGGTGAAGGAGAACCTCTGCACAATTTTGACCAGGTCAAAAAAACGTGTCACATGCTCCTCTCCCGTCAGGGGGTTTACCTGGGCCCCAGGCAGATAACCCTTTCCACCGTGGGGCACCTTCCGGGTTTACAACGCATCAGCGAACTTCAGGGCATAAACATCGCCCTCTCCCTCCACTCGGCTTTCCCGGACAAGAGGAAGGAGCTTATACCGGTGGAACAAAAATGGGGGCTCGATGAAATCCTTCCTCTGCTTAAGGAGGTTCCCCTGGCATCACACCAGTACATCAACTTTGAATATCTTCTTATCGAGGGATTCAATGACTCACCGGAGGACGCCGATGCATTGAGTAATATTGTAAAAGAATTTCAGGCCATTGTAAATATTATTCCCTGCAACCCGGCGCCGGGAAATCCATGGCAGAGTCCTTCGGAAATGTCAGTTGCCAATTTCAAATCAATGCTTGTGTCCCGAAGGGTTCGCACCATGGTGAGAATATCAAAGGGGGAGGACATCTTGGCTGCCTGCGGTCAGCTTAAGGGAACCCTGGCTGAAAATAATTTTCCGCATTAAACGAACGGATTCACTCAACAAAATACACGCAGAAAACTGTGTGTCACCGTTTATAGATACCCATAAATTCACCGGCTGCCAGGATGTGCCCTTTCATGGACCTCAATAGTTCCGATTTAGTGTTCCCCTCGGCAGCGTCCAGAATCGTATCAAGGGCGTAGAGTTTAAAGAAATACCTGTGCGTGCCCCCGGGGGACAGGTGCCGCCATAACCGGTTTTCCTGAAATCATTCTGTCCCTGCACAGCCCCGTCCTCCAGATCCTTCCGGGTGGGGACGCTTTCAGGCAATCCCGAAACTTAAGGATCAATATTATAGATTACCCAGTGTATACAGGTCCCGGCAGGAGCGTCAGGATCATCACATATAAGAGCGATACTTTTTGTCTCTCTGGGGATGCCGGACCATGAAAGAGGAGGAGAGACATCTCCTCTCTCACAGGTGTACTTTGAGGGGATCTTTGCACCGTGAGCAAAAGCCGGGCTTTCTATAACAATGCTCATTTGCCTTCCTTTTTGCCCGGTAATACTGTATAAACAAAGATACCTGAAACAATGGAATGAAACAATTATTTAAGACGGCCCTGTCCTTATGGTCACAATATTCCTGTCCACTGCTTCCTGAAGAGAAGAAAATATCAGTGATCGTTCCTTACTGTTACTATTCAATTTTATACTTTCAATGCCTGTCCACCGGTTTCTTCCTGTTTCCTTTGAATAATAAAGAGCAAGGTCGGCAAAGGTTATGGCGTCATAGAGATTAATATCCTCCAGTTTACCTTCCTCGGCGGGCAGGAACGCGTATCCGATAGAACAGGTTTTTTGAATTGTTTTATTTTCTTCTATTACAAAGGAATGCCCTTCAACTTCATGTCTGATCCTTTCAGCAAAAACAGGAAGAAAGGACTGTTTGGTGTTCTTTAAAATAATCAAAAACTCCTCACCTCCCCATCGGATAACAACGTCCTCCATTCTGATGGCAGATAGAAAAATTCCAGAGATCTGACGCAGTACCATGTCGCCGGCCTTATGCCCGTACTGGTCATTGACCTTTTTAAAAAAATCAAGGTCCACAAAAAATATTCCATAAATACTTAAATTCCTGTCACGGCTGTCATACCCGGATTCTGAAACTCTCTCTTTCTGCTGTATAAAATTTTCCACCTCATCTTTAAGAACTTCATCAAGAAAGCGCCTGTTTCGAAGACCGGTGAGGGCGTCACTCAGGGAGACATCCCTTATTTCTCCATACTCTTTCTCAAGCACCTCGGACTTCTGATTGAGATCTTCAATAACCATGAACTGTTCAACATTGACCCGCAGCTCGTTTTCAAGCTTGGACGTGGCGTTGTTAAAAATATTTATTAAAAGCTGCAAAAGAATTGTTATTACAACTACCGCGAGAGAAACATATACCAGAGCCAGCCTGAGCGGCGCCGTAAGAGCCTCATTCATATTTGATGATGCCAGAAAATAGATGACTATATTAATTATTAAAATTGCGATACTGTACATTGTCGCGGAGATCGGTGAACAAAAAACAGCGGCCTGTATTATGACAACCAAAAGAAGATATAAACCCGCATAGTAATTTCCCTGTGGATCGACATGAAGACGGACAATAACCCCTATAAGAACAGCAGCCAGCACCAGAAAGGTCATTAAATTTGCAGCAACATTATAGCGGCCTATGCGAAGCAAAACAAGACACAGAAAATCCATAACCAGCACCAGGATTAAACTGGGAACAATTAAAAATATTTCTTCCGGTATAAGCAGTATAATGGAGATGTAAACAAAAGGGAGCAGCACCCATCCGCTGATCAGATAATACAGAAAAGACTTTGCCAGTTTCTGTTTCACAAAGGGGAAATGGATGGTGTTTTTTAGAAAAAAATTTTCCAGTTTAGTGAGCATCCCAACCCCGTTTCATCAATTCCAAAAATACCGGGCATCAATTACCCGGCAGAACTTCCTTTATAATTATATCATAAAGGGCGATAACATTACAATTATTATTATAAAATAAATTTAGACCAAAAAATTTTATGTTATAATCAAGTAAAACCATCAACCCCCTCTGCTTTCACTGACGTTCAGCCACCTCCCCCTTAGCAAGGGGGAGGACGGGATGGGGTATAACAGAAGCCCGCAGGTGGTTACATTAACCGGCTTTACACAGCAGGAAATTCTTAATAAAAATTTTCTTGATTTCATTTGCCCGCTGACCGTGAAGATGTAATAAAGAAATTCAGGCAAATAAAAAGAAAGAAAACAGAAACTTCTGAATACCGCATAATAAAAAAACGGCGCCCCTGCATGGATACGAACATCCAGCAGAACGAAATTTAAAAACAACAAGCTCCCGGGCATTCAGGGTGTTATCAGTGACATCACTGAACAGAAAGAAGCAAAATGAAGCTCAGGAAACGTGAATGGAGGTATTTCTCCATATTTGAAGGGGGTTTTTTAGAGGTAAAAACATTTATTGATAAGTTAAAAAAATTTTTTTAAGGACACACTGTTAACCCCGACCTGTCGGGGTCAGTATGAAAAGGACCTTGTGGGGGCGGTGACGTTCCTGAAAAAACATGCAAAAAGAGTAATTCACTGTTGACAAAACCCTTATTTTCCATTATAAATTAGTTAAAAAATTTGTTTACGCGAGTATGAGAAAATGAATCTGAATGAGCGGCTTAAAGATTATTTCGTGCGGTATTATGAATCCGAAGAGGTCGACCGGTCCGTAAAAAAGCGCGCTTTTTTCTTCATGTATTTTTTACTGCTGTTTTTTTTCTGGACGCTGTTCCTTGCGATATTATTTCCGGTCCTGCTGCCGGAAAGGGTATATCTGGCATACCCGGTAATAGTTCCCATCTTGATCGTGTCTTTTCTGTCACTCATTCTGCTACGCACGGGACATTACCACGCCTCGGCGAATCTGCTTTCAACGGTAATTGCGATCTCCCTTATCGTCGCTTTTTTAAACAAGGCTTTCAGCAATGCGCATACGGGGTATACGACATACATGTATTTCATGATCGGTTCGGTTTCCATTTTTGCCCTGTTCTGCAACCGGGGAATGATACTCTTGTTCGCAGGTATGTATATCGTTTCTGATTTTGTATTCTTTTTTCTCACGAAAGGCACGCTTGACGAGAAATCAGCTGAAGCCGCACAGATCGGACTGGTCGACAGCATCGCGACGATCATAATCGTCTGTATCGTCGTGATAATATTCAAGATGATTACCGATCGCTCTATCGAAGAGACCATAACTGAAGCCGATAAAAGCCTGCAGCAGTATGACAAGGTGCAGCAGCTCCTTATCTCGGTGCGCAATGTTTCAAACACCCTTGCAGGGTCTTCGGAAGTGCTTCTGTCGGAAGCAAAAAAGTCGACGGAAATTTCACAGAGCCAGGCCGCTTCGATGGAAGAAATAACGTCCACCGTTGAAGAGGTCTCGGCAGCGGTTGAGAACGTGACCGACGTTACCGGAAGACAATCGGAAAGCATTACCGCGCTATTGGGCAAAATCGATGATCTTTCCGGGACCGTCCAGGAAATGAGCTCAAACATCAAGCTCCTCCATGACGACATGAGGCGCATCGCCGGGTATGCCCGGGATGGGAACGAGTCCCTTTCGGCAATGAGCTCGGTTATCGCTAAAATCAGCGAAAGCTCCGGAGAGATGAAAAGCATCCTCGAAATTATAAACCAGATATCCGACAAGACGAACCTTCTCGCCCTGAATGCGACGATTGAAGCCGCGCGCGCCGGCGAAGCCGGGAGAGGGTTCGCGGTTGTTGCCGATGAGATATCAAAGCTTGCCGACCAGACGGCAACAAGCATCAAGGATATAGATTCCCTGATTAAAATGAACAATGACCAGATCGGCGACAGCCTGGAGACGGTACACCGGACCGTCGACACGATTTCCAGTATAATTGATGGAGTCAGCGGTATAGACACGATGATCAACAGGCTGCTTGATCAAACGGGAGCGCAGCTCGAAATAAACCGTACGGTGAACAGCGAGGCGGACAATGTTAAGGGGCGGTCCGATGAGATACGCCATGCATCGAAAGAGCAGAAAGAGGCCATGGGCGAGATCGTCAAATCAATATCTTCGGTAAACGAACTGACCCAGTCCAATGTTCTGAGCGAGGAGAGGACTCTCGAAAATGCGCAGAATGTCAAAAATGCGGCCGGTCTTCTCTGGGAAAAAATGGAGACATTCGGCTCTTCCTGATCGCCCTCTCTGCAGATCAGGAATCTGGTATCCTTTTTCACCCTTCTTGTAATTCCTTCTTTTCTTGTGCCGGCGGACTTGCGTACGAAAAAATTTTAATTCCCTTATTTTTGAACGTTCTGTATCGTGTGAAAAGTACTTAAACTACTTCATATAAATCTCATTATGTAATCATGTATATATCGTTTTCAAGTACTTTTATTCTGAAAGCGAGACAAAGATTCCTGTAAGATAGATTAAAAGTACGTAGTTGACAAGAATTTTCAATACAAAGTCACTTTTAAAATCCTGGCACTGACCCTCGTGCTGCTAAGCATCGTAACCATCGGTAGTGGTATTAACGCGACTAATAATAACTCCATATTAAAAAATACTGTATTAAAGCTGCAGGATGCAATAACCGACCAGAATCATATTATACAGGCAATGAAACAGTATCCTGAATTTGAGAAACTGAAAGAACGCCGTATCGCCTCCCAGATAGTATCCAGTAATCTTGACGAAAATTTCGATATCATGAAAAAAAACGTGAAGTATATTGACGGAATTATACGGATGAACAATTTAATGATTATATGCATTCTTGTTTTTGTCATTGTGCAGGGCATAATACTATATATATCTGATCAAAAAGACCAATTCCATCTCGGGGCCGGTGTTTGCCATGAACAGGCATATCCAGAAAACGCTGAAGGGCGAGGAAACGGAAATACGATCCCTGAGAAAGGATGATGAATTCAAGGATCTCTTTGACAGCCTGACGGAACTCACCGCTAAATATAATGAGTTGAAAAAATAATCAGTTACAGCGGTCTGATATATTTTTGTTCAGAATTATCCGGTATCAGTAAAGATAATTGAGCAGTTTTCAGGAAAACAGGAACCTGCTAATTTAAAGGTATGAAACCTGCTTTTTTGACAAGTTCCTGTCCCTCGGCGCCCGTGAGATAATTCACGAAATCCATGGCCTCTTTTGATATTTTATCCTCGTTTATGTACATATAAAGTTTTCGGGAGATGGGGAATTTGCCCGATTTCCCGTTCTCGATTGTCCCAACGACATTGTTTACTTTGACCGGTTGTATGCTGTCTGAGATATAACCGAAACCGATATATCCGATCGCTTTGGGATTGCCAGCAACGGAGGTGACGAGCGCGCCATTTGACGCCTGGAGAAGAGCGTCTTTACGCACATCGGTCTTATTCATAATTTTCTTTTCCCAGACTTCGTAGGTTCCCGAGCTGGTATCACGGGAAATGACAACGATGGCCGCATCTTTGCCTCCAACTTCCTTCCAGTTGGTTATTGAGCCGTCGTAGATCGCCTTCAGCTGATTAACTGTGAGGTTCGTCACGTTATTTGAAGGATGTACTATGGGAACGATCATGTCATAGGCTACGGTGACTTCCTTCACTGTGATGCCTTTATCCTTTGCTTTAGCAATTTCTTTGTCTTTCATTTCCCGCGAAGAATTGGCGATATCACAGGTGCCGTCTATGATCGCCTTGATCCCGTTACCCGATCCGCTTCCTTCGATGGAAATGGATACCCTGTTGGCTTTTCTGTATTCTTCAGCCGCTTTCTGGGTTATAGGAAGAACAGTTGTGGATCCCTTCACTATTATTTTTGTTCCTTTGTCTTTAGAACAGCCGAAAAATAATGCCGGGACCATAGCGATAGCAGCCAGAACCGGTATCGTTTTTTTAAATGGTTTTTTCATGAGATGCGAGCCTCCTTTAACACATAAGTGTAATTATTAGTTTCCTGCTACATTGGATTGTAGAAGAAATTACGGGGAATATATAAAGATAATATAAAGATAATTTTTAATTTGTATAAATAACACAGATATGATCGACCGTGAAAATCAAGTTTTTTATTCTAACAACAAATATGCCCAGCGCAGAATCGATACAACTTTACAAAATCTTTACAAAATGTTTATAATTAACTCACCGGGGTTTTAAATATTTTTATTGCAGCTATGCTGTGCATAAAAGTATAATAATGACAATGGTGAGTATCCTAATGGATAATGAAAAGGATAAGATTCGCGCTGAAGGGCTGACTTTTTATTACGGCAGTAATGCCGCGATAAAAAATATTTCCCTTGTGGCAGAAAAGAACAGCGTACTGGCCCTGATAGGGCCTTCCGGCTGCGGGAAATCGACCTTTTTACGCTGCATCAACAGGATGAACGATATCATACCCAATACACGCATGGAGGGCGAAATCTATATTGACGGGGAACCCTTTTCCCATGCGAAATATGATGTTACCACGTTGAGAAGGCGGGTGGGTATGGTATTCCAGAAATCCAATCCCTTTCCAAAGTCGATATATGAAAATATTGCGTATGGACTCAGGATAAACGGCATAAAGGATAAATATGAGATAGAGAGTGTCGTAGAGAACTCCCTGAAAAGCACGGCATTGTGGGATGAGGTGAAGGACCGGCTTCATGAATCGGCCCTGGGCCTCAGCGGCGGCCAGCAGCAGCGTCTCTGTATTGCCAGGACAATCGCGGTCAAACCCGAGGTCATTCTCATGGATGAACCCGCTTCGGCTCTTGACCCCATATCGACACAGAAAATCGAGGAACTGATTCAGGACCTGAAATCGAAATTCACTATCATGATCGTGACCCATAATATGCAGCAGGCGGCACGGGTGAGCGACTATACGGCATTTTTTTATCTCGGTGATCTCATTGAAGTGAACACTACAGAGAAAATCTTCACGAATCCGGACCTGGAAATGACTGAGAATTATATTACCGGAAAGTTTGGTTAATAAAAAACTATGATGTCCCGGGCGGTAATACATTCATGATAGTTTTTAAGGAAGAGAATATATAAGGAGGAGAGAATGGCCACATATCTGGAACAGGAACTGGAGACTATAAAATCAAAAATATATGAAATGGCCGATCTTGCCATAGAGGCGATATCTCACTCCGTTGAGGCGCTTCAAAAATCCGACCTTGCCATGGCGGAAAAGATAATACGGAATGACGAGGCCCTTGACCTTCTGGAGATCGAGCTGGATGAAGAGTGCATCAAGGTGCTGGTGACCCGCCAGCCCGCAGCCGTTGATCTTCGTTTTGTCCTGTCCATGCTTAAGATCAATACCGACCTTGAGCGCATGGGAGACCTTGCCACAAATATTGCCAAGGAAACCATCAGGCTGGATGGAAAACCACTGGTGAAACCACTTGTGGACATTCCGAGAATGGCGGCAATTGCCATAGAAATGATAACGGGCGCGTTTCAGGCAATGTCAGAGAAGAATGTTGACCTGGCCCGGGAAATTATCAAGCGCGATGTAGAAATTGATGAACTGAATATACAGGTGTACCGTGAGCTTTTTTCCTATATGGCGGAGAGCCCCAGGCTTATGTCGCAGTCCCTGGGACTCATCATGGTGTCCAAGGCCCTGGAACGTATCGGTGACCATGCCACTAATATCGCTGAAAGGGCAATCTATTTTATCAAGGGAGTTGATATAAGGCATGCGGAATAGGTATGCCGTACTTATTGCAAGGTGGATACGTGAATAATGAGCAGAAAACGAATTTATGTAGTGGATGACGAAAAGGATATTCGCGATATACTCTCGATAAACCTCGGTAAGGAGGAATATGATGTTGAAACATATCAGTCCGGAGAAGATGCCCTGAAGGCGCTGAAGAAACAGGAAGGCCCTGATCTTATAATCCTGGACATCATGATGGACGGTATAGACGGATATGAATTCTGCAAGCATCTCAAGGCGTCCAGGGAACACCGCGCCATACCAGTGATATTCCTGTCTGCGAGGGGTGAGGAATTCGATAAGGTCCTGGGCCTGGAACTTGGCGCTGACGACTATATAGAAAAACCATTCGGCATCAAGGAATTGAAATCCAGGATCAAGGCTGTCCTGCGCCGCGTGCAGTCAGGTGGTGATAGCGGGCCGGACGGGAGGGTATACAGTTATAAAGGGGTGTATCTCAATCCCGAGAATTACGAGTTAAAGGTAGACGGCAATGACGTGAAGCTCACTAAAACGGAGTTTGAGATACTGGAACTGTTTATGAGAAATCCCGGCAAGATTTTCAGCAGGGACAATATCATCGACAGCATCAAGGGGCATGATGTCTACGTGGTGGACAGGACGGTTGATGTTCATATCATGAATCTCAGAAAAAAACTGGGAGATTACAAGAATATCATCACCACTTTCTCGGGTGTGGGATACGGTTTCAAGGAATAGCGTGTCATGATGAGAAAAATCAGTAATAGAATAATCGTATCATATTCGCTCCTCATCGTCATACTCGTGTTTTTCCTTCTTCTCTTTTTCAATGATCTTGTGCGGGATACGCACATGGCAATTATCCAGCAGGAGATGGAGGGGAAAATTAAATTCATCGAACTGGTCCTCAGGGATAAAACCAGGGTCTCGGGTTTCGGCCCTGCCCTCAACAGCGAATTTTTGAAAAAAGTCGCCGATATAACAGGCCTTCGGATCACCATAATCAATCTTGACGGCGAGGTCCGGGCAGATTCGGAAGTTGAGAATGTCAACGGCATGGACAACCACCAGTACCGGAGGGAGGTGAAGGAGTCGATTCAGACAGGCGCGGGAGGTTCGGTGCGCTACAGCAATACATTGAAAATAGATATGTTTTATTATGCGCATCGCAGTGATAACATGATAATTCGTCTTGCCAGGCCTCTGTACATAATCGAGGAAAAGCTGCAAAAGATAAGAAAATTCATTATTTTTTTCGGTTTAATCGTCATTATAACGGCTTTTATAATCATAATATATATTTCGAAAAGAATAACGAACCCGATCAACGATACCATGAGCTTTGCCAGGGATTTTTCCCGCGGGGATTACACGAAGCGAATCATGAACTACAGCGATGATGAAATCGGCACGCTGCAAAAGTCACTGAACGATCTTGCCGATACCGTTGTTGATAAAATCGACAGTCTGGTCTTTGAACAGAACAAGCTCAGCATTACACTGGAAAATATCAGCGACGGCATCGCCGTCATCGATGATGACAAGCGTATCCTTATCTCCAACAAGGCCTTCAATACGCTCTTCGATATCAGTTCGGTGATCGTGGGCCGTGTATATTTCGAGGTTATACGCAGCAGAACACTCAACGCAAAAATTGAATATGTTCTTAATAAGCGCCAGCCGGCCTTTTTCGAGGAAAAGCTTTTTAACGGAAGGATCTGTGACGTGGGCATCAATCCCATCATGGAGAGGGACGCGCTTCAGGGAATAGTGGTTGTTATGCGGGATATGACCGAAAAGAAAAAAATCGAACAGATGAAGACCGATCTGGTGGGCAACATGTCTCACGAATTGAAAACGCCCATTGCAATCATGAAAGGATACCTGGAAACCATCAGTGAGAATTACACCGATGAAAAAATGTGCCGGGACCTGATTGCCAGGGCGGTGGACAGTGCCGAGAGGCAGAATTCCATAATTAATGATATTCTCAAGCTGAATATACTCGAAACGTCCCACGAATTTATCGATGAAGAGATCAACATGAAAGAGCTTATAGCCAATTGCGTAAAGGTGCTTAATCCGAAAGCTGGGCGGAAGCAGGTGTCTATTGAAGAGAGCACGGACTGTCTGGACAAAGTTATAAAAAGCAATCGATTTCTCGCTGAAGAGGTCTTTTTCAATCTGATTGACAATGCGATCAATTATAACCGGGAATCGGGCAGGATATTCATCCGCGCCCGTGAAGATACCGGCGGAATTGTTGTGGAGGTCGAGGACACCGGTATCGGCATACCCGCGGATTCCATCGAGAGGGTGTTTGAGCGCTTTTACCGGGTCGACAAGAGCCGGTCCAGGTCGACGGGCGGAACAGGGCTCGGGCTGTCTATCGTAAAACACGCCGTGGAACTTCTGGGATGGAAGATCACTGTCGCGTCGGGCAAAAAGGGTTCGGTTTTCACTATTGAGATGTAAGCGAGGCCAGAGTGGATGTATGTTATGAACAGGAAAAAGAACAGAATAATTCAAAAGATGACGAGGGTTCACAACAGTATTGTTTATAATTTTTTTATTGAAAAGACATTCCTTATTATAGCCCTTACCTGTCTTCTCGTGCTGCTGCTGATAATGCTTTTTCTCTTCAGAGAGGGATTGCCCATATTCAGGGTGATCGGTATCTCCGATTTTCTTCTGGGCCATGAATGGTATCCCACCAGTGAGACGGCACGGTACGGTATACTGCCCCTGATAGTCGCCTCGGTTGTGGTGACGCTCCTTGCTTCCCTTATCGCTGTTCCGTTGAGCCTGGCCATAGCCGTTTATCTTTCAGAAATGGCAAATAAGAAGGTTCGAGAGATAATGAAACCCACTATCGAACTCATCGCCTCGATCCCCTCGGTCATCATAGGATTTTTCGGTATGGTCGTGGTGGCGCCGGTTTTACAGAAGTATTTTGACATTAATACGGGACTGAATATGCTTAATGCCGCGATCATGCTTGCCTTTATGGCCATCCCTACAATCGCCAGTATCTCCGAGGATGCCATATCATCCATGCCTGTTTCACTAAAGGAGGCCTCCTACGCCCTGGGGGCGAACCGCTGGGAGACCATATACCATATCACGCTGCCGGCGGCCCTGTCGGGGATCTTGACTGCCATCATACTGGGTATATCGCGGGTTATCGGGGAAACCATGGTGGTCCTCATGGTGGCAGGCGGAGCTGCCGTCATTCCCGATTCGATCTTTGATCCCATACGGCCGCTGACCTCGAACATCGCCGCGGAGATGGCCGAAGCGGAAGTGGGCGGCAGTCATTACCACGCGCTCTTTGCCGTGGGTATCGTTCTTTTTATCATTACCTTTATATTCAACGTGATTGCCGATTATTTGTCGAACAAATACAAGTTCAAGGTGAGCTGATGGATACCGGTGCGCCGATATCATGCAGAATTATTAAAGAGTTTTCTTTCGCCGTGAGTGACTGACGAAAGGAAACCTTCTATGCCGGAGCGATGCGTATAACAATGAAAAGCAGAAAGAAGACAGAACTTATAGAAAAAAGCGTATTCATACTGATAAGGATATTCTCCTTTTCGGTAATACTCTTCCTTATTTTTATGCTGGGATATATTGTCAAAAGCGGTATCTCCGCCATCTCATGGGAATTCATTTCAGGGATGCCCAGGAACGAGATGACCCAGGGCGGGATATTCCCCGCCATCGCCGGAACATTTTTCCTCATGGTGGGTGCGTCGGTGGTATCCATTCCCGTGGGCATCATCACGGCCATTTATCTCACCGAGTACGCCCAGAGTCCCCGCATCGTGAAGGTAATCCGTCTGGGTATCAATAACCTGGCTGGTGTGCCTTCCGTGGTCTTCGGCCTCTTCGGCCTGAGCCTCTTCGTGGTTTTCCTGGGTTTCGGTACGTCCATTCTCGCCGGGTCCCTCACTCTTGGACTCCTGAATCTTCCGGTGATTATCAGGTCGACTGAAGAGGCGCTTATGACGGTGCCCATGACCTACCGGGAGGCCTCACTGTCTCTGGGGGCGACGAAGTGGCAGACTATTTATAAAATAGTGATACCAAACGCGTTGCCGGGAATTCTCACCGGGGTGATGCTGTCACTGGGCAGGGCTGCAGGGGAAACGGCGCCAATAATGTTCACCGCCGCGGCATTTTACAGTTCTGACCTGCCCACCTCGGTATTTGACGAGATTATGGCGCTGCCCTATCATATTTACGTCATGGCCACGGCGGGCACGTACATTCAGGAAACGCGGCATCTGCAGTACGGTACGGCTATCGTGCTTATCGTGCTGGTTTTTCTGCTCAACGTAACAGCGCTTATAGTGCGGTCCCGTTTCAAAAACCGGATGGTGTGAAAGTTGATTCGCGGACAGATTGCGATTTTAGATTTATTATTTAACCGCTGATAGTATTATTTTACAACAACATTTTATGAAATAACAACAAGCCGCAATGTGGCGAAGCCCGAGGACGGCCGCGTCTTCCTTTCTTGCGGCCGCGTGGAGCAGTTAAGCTGAGTTGTGCGAAGATTTTTGCACTGAAAACTAAAAGATCTCTTTAAAAAATTTATCCTTGTTTAATGTTTTTTGCCATTCTCTATGGCGTTTGGCAGATTCCATTCTTTTAGACCTGGGTATATTTAGGAACCTGGCTGTCTCGACGGGGCCAAGTTCCTTCATTAGAATATCAATGCCTTTCTTTAAAATGTCTTCTTCTTTTTTATATTTTAATACTTTCATTTCAAGTTCTCCATTTCACAAAAAATTATTGGGTTGAAGCATTCTATAGAATCAATAGGCTTTTTACATTTTTTTAGTAAGTTGTCATCACAAGTTATAAAAGTTGATTTAAAAATTTCAGCAAAAGCTATATGTGCTGCATCAGCTATGCCAAATTTTAAAGAGATCAATTCTTCAGCTCTTTTCTTTACTTTGTTTGTATCAACTTTGATATTCTTCCCATAGTTTTCAAGTAGCTTGATTAGTTCTAATCTTTCATAATCATCAGAGATGGAATTAATCTCAGCAAACTGTACTGGTGATACCATTAATTCATACTGTTGCTCTTTAATATTCGAAAGAATTATATTAACGGCCTCTGTCTCAAGTCTTATGCGTGCATAATTTTGATCATCGAAAGGTCTGCAAAGTGAACAAACATCCAAGTATAATCTTTTCATGTTATTTTATAAAATAGTTTAAATGTAGAATTTTGGCAAGCATATAGTTTGTTATTACACTAAAAAGCGGCAAAAATTTTCGCACAACGTTACAGCTTAACCGAAGCTGCGATTTTAGATTTATTATTTAACCGCTGATAGTATTATTTTACAACAACATTTTATGAAATGACAACAAACCGCAATGTGGCGAAGCCCGAGCACCGAGCAAACACTGTTTGCGAGGAGCGGAGCGCTTAAGCTGAGTTGTCTGCACATTTTCAGCTGCCAGTCTTTAAGAATACTTTAGTGAATTTTATGATATTGTTCCATAAATGTCCTGGGATTAATTATCTTACAGTTATTAAAATTATTTAATTCAAGTAAATCTTTATCACCAGTAATTATTAATTCAGAATTAGTGAATTGTGCGAGAAACAAAATATTATTATCGTCCTTATCTTTACAAAGGGTTGGGATTTTACCTTTTGGTTCAATAAGATGAAAAGCATTTAATAAAAAATTATTAACTTTTTTAATTTCCTTCTGGGGTATATTAAATTTAACATCTAATTTATTTAATACTTCATCAATGATCCATGGTGAAATAAACAATACATGTTTATCAATACACAAATCAAGAATACGTGAAGATAAACCCTGGGTAATTAAAGCAGATAATATGACATTAGTATCTAATACAATTTTCATGAAAAGTCTTTAAAGATATCCTCATCTGTATAATAGCCAGCATTTTCACCATAAGGGATTAAAGTTGAACGTATTTCTTGAAATTCTTCATGCAAAATGTATTTCTCAATAGCTTTTTTAACAAGTTCACTTTTTGAGATGTTAAATTTCTCAGCTGCTTTTTCAACTTTATTTTTAAGCTTTGAGTCAATACTTATTGATAGTATTTCTCTCATATATGTACCTTTGCTGTAATAATATATAATACAGTGTAATAAATAATATTACAGGTGTCAATTATTAATGATGAGATAAGTGCAAATAACACAAAAAAGTTAAGAAAGGGTGGCTCAAAATTGCAGACAACGTTAGCGCTTAACCGACGTTTTGCGCGCCTCTTTTATAACTCTTCAAATTTTACAAATTTTGATTTTTTACTTTTTTCTTTTTTTTCAAATGCTTCGATTACTTTTTTATCCTGAATGTCTTCATATAATTCATACAAAGATTTTTTAAGTAATGTAGAAGCATCACAATTATAGTAGTCTTTCAAAATTTGTAGTAATTTTTCTTCTTTTTGATTTAATCTAATTGATGTTACTCCCATGATTTATAGACCTCTTCACGTTTTCCAATATAAATTACATAATAATCATTATTTTCTATATAAAATATTGCTCTATACTTGCCTTTACGTAATCTAAAATAATTTCTTGTATAATTCCCTTTTAGTTTTTTGATATCAAATAAGTTCAAATCATTAGTCAGATCTAAAGAAAGAAAAGCATTATGAAATAATTTTATAACTTCTTTTGGTACATCACCTTTTTTTATGGCTTTTTGTACTTCTTTTTCATAGTAGATCATGTATACAATGTACTACAAGGTGGTGAGAATGTCAATCAGTAAAGTTAATAATTGGCGCGCAAGATAGCGGACAACGTTACAGCTTAACCGATGTTGCGTTTTCATATTTTGAGTATTTAATCGCTCCTGGTAATATTTTTCAACAAGTTTTTGAAATGCTATAGAGACGCAATATG
>CAZDZB010000014.1:0-17692 GCA_964509795.1 uncultured Christensenellaceae bacterium
CAGTACTGGAGAGACTTATCTGCTTAATGTGTAACATATGTTTTGACAATGTAGACAAGGATATGAATGTATTACGTTGACTTAAGATGGGCATCTGATATAATTATATAAACTTAAATACAAATAATAAAAGGATAATAATATGATTCAAAGCAGATGGACATTCGGAAAATCCGAATTTGATGATATATATGATATAAGAAAGAAAGTTTTTATATCAGAATTAGGCTTGAGTAAAGAAGTTCATTTTGACAGTTATGATAATAGAGCGCTGCACGTTATAATTTCGGAAGATGAAATTAAGGTAGCTGCCGGAAGGTTATATGAAGATGAAGGGGAATTTTATATAGGCGCCATTGCTGTAATTCCGGAGGCCAGAGGTAAGAAAATAGGAGACCTTTTGGTAAGGGTTCTTTTAAACAAGGCGTTTGAATTGCTTGCCGACGAAGTGTATGTATACGCGCGGAAAGAAAGCATAGGGTTTTATAAAACATTGAATTTTACAGAATGCGGACGGACAGTGAGACTTGAAGAAAACGACATAAGAGAAGTGATGAAAGTGACAAAAGAGAGCTCACCGCTTAATCATTCATGCGGCGGATGTGAAGGCTGCAGGCACTGCTGAACTAAAATACAATATAAATTCTTTATTTGATTGACTTTTGCAATTATATAATGTATAATTCACTAGAAATTTACCTTTAAATCAGTTCCGTGAAGCTGGCAAGGTGATGATAAATAAAGCTTTTGCATGTTTTAAGCATAGCATAATATAAGAAATCATCATTAACGTTTTGAAATACAAAACTCTGCCGCTTACGGCAGAGTTTTTTTGTATAAGGAGCGTGCAAATGATTAACTTAATTTTTAAAACAGAATTAATGAATGAAGACGCAATTAACAGGGTACTCAGCAGAATCGCTCACGAAATAGCTGAAAAGAACAAAGGGGTTGAAAACGTTGTCCTTATCGGAATACAGCGCAGAGGCGTCCCAATTTCCAAACTAATAGCGGAAAAAATTAAAAAATTTGAAGGGGCGGACCTTCCTGTGGGGTTGCTGGACATCACTTTTTACCGTGATGACCTTTCCCTTTTGGATGAGCACCCTGTTGTAAAAGGAACTGATATTCCTTTTAATATTACAGGAACTAAAGTCATTTTGGTTGATGACGTTTTATACACAGGCAGAACAGCCAGAAGCGCGATGGAGGCGTTGATGGACCTGGGGCGTCCCGCCGCAATTCAGCTGGCAGTCTTAGTGGACAGAGGGCACAGGGAGCTTCCTATCCGTGCTGATTACATAGGCAAAAATGTTCCAACTTCCAATGATGAAGTAATCAAGGTTCATATGCCTGAATTCGATAATAAATATAATGTTGAATTATTCGGCATTTCAAAAAACCAGGAGTAGTAATACTCTTGGTTTTTTATTAATATCAAAATTTATTAAATAACAATTGCTGGAGGAAATATGCAAAGGAAAGATTTATTAGGCCTGGAAGGTGTTTCAAAAAGCGAAATTGATGAAGTACTGCTCACGGCCGCGCAAATGAAAAAAATACTGCAGTCAGGCAACAAGAAAACGCCTCACATGCAGGGCAGGTCGGTTGTTACTCTGTTTTATGAAAATTCAACAAGGACCCGGGTGTCTTTTGACCTGGCATGCAAATACTTGTCCGCGTCATCATCAAATGTATCTGCGTCATCATCCTCTGTGTCAAAAGGGGAAACTTTGCTGGACACAGCAAGAACTCTTGACAGAATGGAAGTTGACCTATTAGTTATGCGCCACCCCATGGGAGGGGCCCCGCACCTGATGGCAAAGCACGTAAAAGCAGGAGTAATTAACGCGGGGGATGGAATGCATGAGCATCCGACCCAGGCTCTTTTAGACATTATGACAATTAATGAGAAATTCGGCACATTGAAAGGTATGAAAATAGCAATAGCAGGAGATGTGCTTCATTCAAGAGTTGCCAGAAGCAACATATATGGAATGACGGCAATGGGGGCGGACGTGCACATTGCCGCGCCTCAGACAATGCTGCCCTACGGCATTGAGCAGCTTGGCGCAAAGGTGGACAAAACCATAGATGAAGCTGTAAGGGGCGCAAGCGTAATAATGGGGCTGAGAATACAAAAAGAGCGCCAGTCATCGGGGATTTTCCCCAGCATAAGAGAATACCATAAATTTTTCGGTATTGATGAAAAGCGAGTAGCGCTGGCCGAAAAAAACGCGTTAATTATGCACCCGGGCCCTGTTAACAGAGGCGCTGAAATAAGCTCAATGGTAATGAGCGCGGATAACTGCGTGATTGATGAGCAGGTCACCAACGGCGTTGCTGTGAGAATGGCGCTGCTGTTTATGCTGACCAGAGCAAATAACTAAAAGGATAGAAAATATATGAAAAAGCTTTTAATAAAAAACGCAAAAATAGTATGTTCAAAAAATAAAATAAATAAAACAGCAGACCTTTTGATTGAAGACGGAAAAATAAAAGAAATAAACGAAAATATAGTGTGCGATGATGCCGAAACTATAAATGCAGATAACCTAACTCTTATTCCGGGCCTTGTTGACATGCACTGCCATCTGCGTGAGCCAGGGTATGAATACAAAGAAAATATATACACAGGCTCAAGGGCAGCAGCAAAGGGAGGATTCACCTCCATTGCCTGCATGGCAAACACTAATCCGGTGAATGACAATCCTGCCGTTACCACGTCAATAATCGAAACAGCTAAAAAAGACTCTGTTGTAAGTATACACCCGATAGGTGCCATTACGAAAAACTTAGAAGGAAAAGAACTGGTTGAAATGGGGTTGATGAAAGAGGCAGGGTGCGTCGCCTTTTCAGATGACGGCAAGGGAGTGTCCGCGGCAAAGATGATGTACAATGCGCTGCAGTATGCGGCGCAATTTGAAGTGCCTGTAATATCCCACTGCGAAGATAAGCTCGCGGAGGGCGGATGTGTAAACGAAGGCATAATGTCCACGCGGCTTGGACTGCCGGGAGTAAACAGAGCGGCAGAGGAGATAATGGTGTTCCGTGAAGTAGCGCTTTCGGAGGCTCTGGATGTGCCTGTACACATAGCTCACATATCAACAAAGGGAAGCGTACACATAATACGAGACGCAAAAAAACGAGGGGCAAAAGTAACCTGCGAAACGTGCCCGCACTATATTGCCGGAACTGAGGAAATGACGTCCGACTATGATACATCAACCAAGGTTAACCCGCCTTTAAGAACGGAAGATGACAGGTTGGCAATAATTGAAGGCATAAAGGATGGAACAATTGACGCCATAGCGACAGACCACGCGCCCCATCACATTGACGACAAAATGGTGGAATATCAATTGGCAGCCATGGGCATATCGGGATTTGAAACGGCATTTTCATTGTGTTACACAAACCTGGTTGAAACCGGTGGAATATCAATGGGGAAATTAGTTGAATTGATGTGTGTAAACCCGGCAAAGATATTAAACATACAGTCTGGTGAAATTGCAGTGGGCTCAGATGCCGACATTACAATAATCGACGAAAATAAAAAGTACAGCATTGATGTTGCCTCGTTTGTATCAAAAGGCAAAAATAATCCTTTTGACGGCTGGGAAGTAAAAGGGCAGATTAACATGACCATAGTAAAGGGCACTGTTGTATATAAAGCATAATATACAACTTGATATATAATTATGCATTTGATATAATGTATGAAATTCTGGGGGGAATATGATAACAGATAAACTTATTGATAAAATAATACAAACCGGGGCGCCCATCTGCGCGGGGCTGGACACTCACCTGGGAATAATGCCTGCCTCTTATGTAAAAAATACTGATGAAAATAATTTGCAGGAATGCGCAGATAAAGTGTTTGAATACAACAGAGCATTAATCGACATTCTTTTTGACTTGCTGCCCAGCGTAAAGCTGCAGATTGCGTATTATGAAAAATACGGAGCGCCTGGCATTGAGGCGTATGCCAAAACCATTGAATACGCGCACAAAGCAGGACTTATAGTCATTGCCGACGTGAAGCGGGGAGATATTGGAAGCACCTGCACCGCTTATGCCAGAGCGCACCTTGACAGTTCTGTCTTTAACGCTGACTTTATGACGGTCAACCCATACTTCGGCACGGACGGCATGCAGCCTTTTCTAGACGAATGCAAAAAAAATGACAAGGGGCTTTTTGTTCTTGTTAAAACATCCAATCCATCATCAGCCGAGCTGCAGGATTTAGTTACTCAATCAGGAGACAAAGTGTATGAAAAGTGTGCAGACCTGGTTATAGGCTGGGGAAATGAATCCGGCAAATACGGATATAACTCAATAGGAGCTGTTGTGGGCGCAACGCACAAAGAAGAAGGCATAGCTTTAAGGAAGAGAATGAAAAACACTTTCTTTCTTATCCCGGGATATGGCGCACAGGGGGCAGGAGCAGATGATATTGCCGGAATGTTTGACGGCAGGGGCTTAGGCGGAATAATAAACTCATCAAGAGGAATAATAGGTGCATGGAAAAAGGCAGGCACTGATGATTTTGCCAGGGCGGCATACGACGCGGCTGCAAAGATGAAACAGGACATAAACACGGCATTAAATAACCTTAAGGCATAACAAGGAGCAAAACATGGCATACCTGGTACTTGAAGATTCAACCATATATAACGGTCAGGCATTCGGCGCAGAAATAGACACGGTCGGCGAAGTTGTGTTCAATACCGGCATGACAGGGTATCAGGAAGTTCTGACCGACCCGTCGTATTACGGCCAGATAGTAATGATGACGTATCCTCTCATAGGAAACTACGGTGTTAACTGGGAAGACCCTGAGTCGCACCGCCCACAGGTAAAAGGATTTATAGTACGCGAACTTTGCGAAGTGCCCAGCAACTGGCGCAGCGAAGGCAGCCTGAACAGTTATATGCAAAAGCATAATATTGTAGGAATACAGGGCATAGACACTCGCTCATTGACAAGAAAAATACGTGATCATGGCACATTAAGAGGAGTGATATGCAGGCATGAACCCACGCAAGAAGACATTAAAAAAGCTTTGGAATATGTAAACGAAAAACCTGTAGATAAAGTTACATGCGAAGAAAAATTCAGTGTACAAAACTCAGGGCCTAAAATTGCAGTTATTGATTTTGGGCTTAAGGCTTCGATATTATCATCATTAAGAAAAAGGAAGTGCCATTTGATAGTTTACCCGGCAAACGTAAAGGCAGAGGAGATACTGGAAGATAAAGTTGACGGCATAATGCTGACAAACGGCCCGGGAGACCCCAAAGACAACGAAAACATAATAGAAGAGATAAAAAAATTAATCGGCAAAAAGCCGATTTTCGGCATATGCCTTGGACATCAGCTGATGGCCTTAGCCTGTGGCGCGGACACCCAAAAGCTTCGCTACGGGCACAGAGGGGCAAACCATCCTGTAAAAGACATTGAAAAAGACAGGATATTCATTACCTCCCAAAATCATGGATACACTATAGTGGAAGATACTCTTCCACCTGATATGAAAATAAGCCACAGGAACTGGAATGACATGACCATAGAGGGCATAAAGTACCAAACTCACGACACTTTTACAGTGCAGTTTCACCCAGAGGCCTCTCCAGGCCCAAAGGATACATCATATTTATTTGATGAATTTATAAACAAGCTCAAGAAAGCATAAATACTGGCAAGGAGAAATTGATGCCGTTAAATAAAGAAATAAAAAAAGTAATTGTTATTGGTTCAGGCCCTATAGTTATTGGCCAGGCAGCGGAGTTTGACTACGCGGGTACGCAGGCATGCCGGGCATTGAAAGAAGAGGGCATTAAAGTGGTGCTATGCAATTCCAATCCCGCAACAATAATGACTGACTTAAACATTGCAGACAGTGTGTATCTGGAGCCTTTGACCAAGGAAGTAATCAAAAATATTATAAGAAAAGAAAAGCCTGATTCCATGCTTCCGACCTTGGGCGGGCAGACAGGGCTTAATCTGGCTATGGAACTTTATGAAGACGGATTTTTAGATGCAAGCGGAATAAAGCTTTTGGGCACAAATGTAGAAAGTATATATAAGGCCGAAGACAGAGATGCATTCAAGCAGACAATGCTTGAAATTGGTGAGCCGGTTATAGAATCACATATTGTTTTTGATGTGGATGAGGCTTTGAAGTTTGCAGTCCAGGTTGGCTACCCTGTAATCGTGCGTCCTGCTTACACATTGGGAGGCAGCGGAGGCGGCATAGCAAAAGGCCCCAAAGAGCTTGCCGAAATAACAAGCGATGGGCTACGCTACTCCAGGACTTCACAATGCCTTATAGAAAAAAGTGTATCGGGATACAAAGAAATTGAATATGAAGTAATGCGGGACTCCAAAGGGAACTGCATAACAGTGTGCAATATGGAAAACATTGACCCGGTAGGGATTCACACAGGGGATTCCATTGTGGTCGCTCCCTCCCAGACACTGCGCGACGCCGAGTACCAGATGCTCAGGACATCAGCCATTAATATAATAACTTCACTTAAAATTGAGGGCGGTTGCAACGTACAGTACGCACTGGACACTGATAGCATGAAATATGGTGTAATTGAGGTTAACCCCCGTGTTTCCCGCTCATCAGCACTGGCTTCCAAGGCGACAGGATATCCCATTGCAAAAGTCGCGACAAAAATAGCAATAGGCTATGGGCTGGATGAGATAGTGAACTCCGTTACAGGAAAAACATTTGCCAGCTTTGAGCCTACCCTTGACTATGTCGTCGCCAAATTCCCGCGTTGGCCTTTTGACAAGTTCACGACAGCTCAGAAAACATTGGGCACAAGAATGATGGCGACAGGTGAAGTGATGAGCATAGGTGCTAACTTTGAGTCAGCTTTTATGAAGGCAATATGTTCACTGGAGCTGGATTTTGATTCATTGGAGTTTAAGGACGCTGCGAAATATTCCGACAAAGAAATAAGGGATTTACTGCACTGGAAAAGCGACGAAAGGATATTTGTCGTTACGGAAGCCCTGCGCAGAGGAGTAACGCCTGATTATATATATGATATTACTAAAATAGACAGGTGGTACCTTTACAAACTGCAAAAGCTAGTTGAGACCGAAGAGGAGCTCAAAAAATACGGGGAATCCCTGCTTAATAAAGAATATCTCCGTTCTTTAAAGGAGCGTGGCATAAGCGACGGCGCAATTGCCAGATGGTGCGGCATTGATGAAACAAAAGTAAGGGATATGCGCAAAGAATGGGGCATTATTCCCACATATAAAATGGTTGATACATGCGGAGCAGAATTTGACGCACTGAGCCCATATTATTATTCCACTTACCAGGATGAAAACGAAGCAAAAACAGGAAAAAATAAATCCGTTGTCGTGCTGGGTTCCGGCCCTATAAGGATAGGCCAGGGAGTAGAGTTTGATTACTGTTCTGTTCACTCTGTGTGGGCTCTTAAAGATTTAGGATATGACACCGTTATAATAAATAATAACCCTGAAACAGTTTCTACTGATTTTGACACATCAGACAGGCTGTACTTTGAGCCCTTAACCCCCGAATACGTATGGAATGTGCTAGAGCAGGAAAAACCTGTCGGCGTTGTTGTGCAGTTCGGCGGACAGACTGCAATCAAGCTGGCAAAATACGTGCAGCAGGCAGGCTATAATATTTTGGGAACTTCATTAGATGACATTAATGCAGCTGAAGACAGAGAACAGTTCGAAAATCTTTTGGAGAAGCTGGACGTTCAGCGCCCAAAGGGCACCACTGTTTTCACCGCGGATGAGGCTCTGGCTGCGGCTAACAATCTGGGTTACCCTGTTTTGGTGCGCCCTTCATATGTGTTGGGGGGCCAAGGAATGGAAATTGCCTACTCAGATGATGACATCATTGAGTACATGGCCATAATCAACCGGTACGGCAAAACAGAGCATCCTATTCTTGTTGACAAATACCTGACGGGCAAAGAATTGGAAGTGGACGCTATATGTGACGGCGAGGATATTTTGATTCCGGGGATTATGGAGCATATTGAGCGGGCAGGAGTGCATTCGGGCGACTCCATATCAGTTTACCCGGCAAGCACAATCTCAGGCATAATGGAACAAAAAATCATAGATACTACATACAAGCTGTGCAAAGCGTTGAATGTGCTTGGCATGATAAACATACAATATATTGAATATAAAAATGATTTATATGTAATCGAAGTCAACCCACGCTCATCAAGAACGGTTCCCTACATATCAAAAGTAACAGGAGTGCCTATGATAGAGCTGGCGACAAAATGCATGATGGGCGAAAGTCTGAAATCCTTAGGCTATGGGTCAGGGCTTTTTCCTAAGCGGGATATATACGCTGTTAAAGTCCCGGTATTCAGCTTTGAAAAACTTCCCGAGCTTGAAGTGTCGCTAGGGCCTGAGATGAAATCAACAGGAGAGGCTTTAGGCATTGATAAGAAATTTGATCTGGCAGTTTATAAGGGGCTCATAGCCGCAGGAATGAACATACCCAAATCGGGGAATGTGCTGCTTTCGGTTTCTGACAGCTTTAAGCAGGAAGCTATCCCTTTAGCAGAGGATTTGGTCGGTCTGGGATATGACCTATATGGAACGCTGGGCACAGCACATGCGCTAAACACAGGATATGTGCCAGCATCTGCTATAGGGCATTATTACGATGAAAGCCCTAATCTGCAGGATATGATAAAATCAGAAAAGATACAGCTCATTGTAAACACTCCCACAAAAGGCCGTGATGCCCAAAGAAACGGTTTCAGAGTACGGCGCATGGCAGTGGAATATAAAATTCCCTGCATTACCTCTGTTGACACTTTGGGAGCTCTGGTAAATGCGTTAAAGCTAAACCTGGAACAAAAAGACATTTCACCTTTGGCGCTTAATGAAATCTATACAGACAAATGAATTTAGTGTATTCTATATATAAACAAGTAGCAATTTAAGGAGAAACAGAATGTCCAGAAATGAAAAAGCAATGCTTTTATCATCAGAAAAAGTGGCCACAGACACATATGAAATGGTCTTAGAAACAATAAACGCGAAAAGAGAGGCTATACCGGGACAATTTGTTCATCTGCAGGTGCCTGAGCGGCCTGACCTGCTTTTGCGAAGGCCCATCAGCATCAATTCGCTGGATACAGCATCATCAACAATCACGCTGATTGTGCAGGCAAAAAGCGAAGGCACAAAAGTGCTGTGCAGGCAAAAACCTAATACTATTCTGGATGTCATAGGCCCGGTAGGCAGAGGATTTTTTATGGAAAAGGATGCAAGGAAGGTTGCAGTTGTGGGCGGGGGAATCGGGGTGGCTCCTTTAAGGTATTTTATCGAGAGAAATCCTTATGTGGATTTTCATTCGTTTTTAGGTTTCACTAATAAGCAGTATATTTACCAAGCTTCTTTATTTAAAAAAATAAGCACACTGCATCTGTACACAGATGATGGCTCAGCAGGCAAAAAGGGTTTTGCAACGGACGCTTTGGACCAGATGCTTAAAACAGAGCATTTTGATGCTGTATACGCATGCGGGCCTGAGCCTATGTTCGTGACGTTAAAAAATGTCGTGCTAAAGCACGATGTGCCCTGCTTTATTTCTATGGAAGAAAGAATGGGCTGCGGCATAGGCGGATGTAAGGTATGCGTTTGCAAAGTGAAGGAAGAAGGCAGCATTGAATACAAAAAAGTTTGTCAGGACGGCCCTGTATTTGACATAAGGAAGGTGGTGCTGTAATGACCAGCTTAAAAACAGAAATTTGCGGCATTGAGCTGAAAAATCCTGTTATCGCGGCATCTGGCTGCTTTGCATTCGGGCAGGAGTATAGCCAGTATATTAACCTTTCTGATTTGGGGGGAATAGCGTTGAAGGCTTTAACTGCTGAAAAACGCCTGGGGAACCCTGCGCCCAGGATTGCCGAGACAGCATCGGGTATATTGAACGCAGTAGGCCTGCAAAACCCAGGAGTAGATGCGTTTTTAAAAGATGAATTGCCAAAGCTAAAGAGCGCTGACACGGTGCTTTTTGCTAATGTAGCAGGCAGCACAATTGATGAATACTGCAAGGTAATAGACAAACTCAATGATACGCCGATAGAATTCATTGAGCTTAACATTTCATGCCCTAACGTATCCCAGGGAGGGGCTTCGTTCGGAACATATCCACAGGCTGTGACAGAAATAGTAACAAACTGCAAGGCAGTGTGCAAAAAGCCGATGATAGTAAAGCTTTCTCCGAACACCGCGGACATCACCGCGACGGCAGTGGCCGCCCAGTACGCGGGAGCCGACGGCATTTCATTGATAAACACATTGAAAGGCATGGCAATAGATGTATACAAGCAAAGGCCAATCCTTGCAAACATCACAGGAGGGCTTTCCGGCCCTGCCATAATGCCGGTTGCTTTAAGCATGGTACATAGTGTTTCTCAGGTGGTGGACATTCCCATAATAGGCATGGGGGGTATATCATCCGGTGAGGACGCAGCTGCATTTATGCTGGCAGGAGCCAGCGCTGTAATGGTGGGCACAATGAACTTAGTCTATCCTGATGCCACAATCAGGGTTATAAAGGGGCTAAAAGAATATGCAAAAACTATGAAGATAAAAAAAATTACCGACATTATAGGTCAGCTTAAAACCAATTAGAGGAGGCATAATAAGAATGGAAAAAGACAGAATACTTAAAATATTTGAGGACACTAAACTTATGCAGAAAGGGCATTTTCTTTTAACTTCAGGAAGGCACAGCGACACTTATATGCAGTGTGCCAGGCTGTTTGAGTATCCTGAATACGCACAAGAGATATCAAAAGACATCGCAGACGCATTTGAAAATGACAATATTGATGTGGTAATCGGGCCTGCTATGGGAGGAGTTATATTAAGCTATGAAGTATCAAGGCAGCTTAATGTGCGCAATGTATTCGCCGAAAGAGCAGACGGTGCAATGTCACTAAGAAGGGGATTTGAAATTCTTCCTGGGCAGAATGTGCTGGTGGTTGAAGATGTTGTTACAACAGGCGGTTCAGTGTTTGAAGTAATAGAGCTGGTTAAAGAGCTTGGTGCCGATGTCGCAGGAGTTGGATTGGTTGTGGACAGAAGCAACGGAAAAGTTGATTTTGGGTGCAAAAAACATGCAGTTCTCACAACAGAAGTGATAAGCTACGAGGCAAAGGATTGCCCTATTTGCGGTACAGGAATGCCATTGGTTAAACCAGGCAGCCGAAAAACGCCGCTAAAATTGTAGATTTATTCCAAAACACACTAATTGTGTGTTTTTTTAATATTTAAATGTTTACTTAAAACAAAGTATTTGTTAGAATAAAGAGTATGAAAAAATATATGATTGTAATATTAGCTGCTTTATTATTACTAAGCAGCTGTTCAGATATTAAAAAAGCAGATGATACGTTAAACACTTCAGAAGCTGAAGTTTCAAGCATTGAAAGCATTGAAGAGACTCCCGCTGAGACAGCAGAAGCCACCTCTGCGCCCACAGCGGAACCGGAAACATTTGATATTGACACAGTGGCGGAGAGGTCATTAAACGGCCTTTTGCAAAGTAAGGATATACCTGAAGGTACAACTCAGCTTATCGTAGTGGTTGTGGACGGCAATTACGACAAGATGTATCTGATGGAAAAGCAGGAAAATGGCATGTGGCAGGTGGCGTACGGCCCGTTTGACGTACAGCTGGGCGAAAACGGCCTGGGAAAAGAGGCGGAAGGCGACGGCAAAAGCCCGGAAGGGTTATACGAATTAGGATATGCTTTCGGAAATGGCGATGCGCCAGTGGGCACCATATGGCCGTGGAGAACAACAGAAGACGGCGACCTTTGGATTGAGGACTCCAACTCAAAATATTATAACATGTTTGTCCAGGAAGAAAGCATTGAAGACGCTGATTGGAAAAATTACAGCAATCTAAACATTGCGGCTTTTGCCAGGGCAGTTGAAATCCGTTATAATTCAGACAGAGTTTCAGGAGCGGGAAGTGCGATATTCCTGCATATATGGATAAGCCCGAAAAGAGACACAAACGGGTGCACAGCAATAAGCAGGGAAAACATAGAAACGCTTATTAAATGGCTTGACCCCGAGAAGAACACAATGATTGCGCAGTTCAACCACAGCCTTATAGGCGACGGCGGCCTTGTGTATGTCAGCGATTATTCAACCCAAATAAAAGCCGACATAAAATTTGCTGACGATGACAATTTCTTCGGAGTGCAGCTTGACGGATATTATGACAACCAGATAATAACCAAGGTAGATGTGGCCCAAGCTTTGGTGAGAGCAAGCGATATGCTGGAGAATTACGGAGCAAGGCTGGTAGTATACGATGCGTACCGCCCCGTAGAAGCCTTCGAGCAAATACAGGATTGGCTTAATGACATTGAAGACAATGCCAATCAGGAAGAATATTATAAAGATATTGATAAGCAGGCATTGGAAGAAGAATATTTCTCATATAATGCAGAGAGGCTTTATACCCGTGCCCAGGTGGTCCACGTTGGCCTGGTTGATATATATGGAGAGCCTTTGGATATAGGCGGAGAATACATGGTATTTGATGAGTTTACTTCGTATTCATGTGACAACCTTACGCCTGAGCAGATATACAACAGGGAGCTGCTTCATGACATCATGCTGCAGGCAGGGTTTACGTCAATTGAAAATCAGTGGTGGAAGTTTGAATACAACCCATATTTATACGATGTGAAGTTTGAGGAAATTATTGAATAAGCATTTTATTCATGTTTATAGATTGTTTAATTATATAACTAAATGTGTATTATTATATACGACGAATGTATGAAATTATATCGCATGGAGAGAGGGTCTTTATGAAAAAGGGTAAAAAGTATATAATTGCTTTTCTGTTCGCAGCAACGCTGTTTGTATCGTACGGCATCAGTTCTGCTGCCTATGCCGCAAGTCTTTACGCGCCGGATTTTTCCGTTGATCGTTTTTTAGAGATGCTTAGAGAAATAAGCTGGGAAGATAGCGTTCCTCTGCGTATTGTAATTCCTTTAATTGTGGCAATAACTATTTTGTTTATAATTCTTTCATCTGTTAACGGAAGAGTGAAGAGAAGATCGAACAGAGGTGGAGGAGCATATTCCTCTCAGGTTGTCCAGGCTATCACAGACCCAATTATCGGACTTAATAAAAATGGAAACATTACTTTTGTAAACCCGGCTATGCTTGCGCTTTTCGAGGTGAAAGAGCAGGAACTCCTGGGCAAAAAACTGCACAGCGTAATCTGCTTTAAAACAAGCGGAACAAAATGCGCAGACGCCCAGTGCCCGGCGAAAAATGTTTTAAGGTCAGAGTACCCTTCAACTGTTAAAGGGGTTACCTCAACAAGTAACTTCTCATCATGTGTTGCCTACGAAGTGGCAAAGGCAAGGAAAGGAATAACCGTAAACAACCTTCCTTTGAAGCTTACAACAGAAGGCGGAAAATCAGTAACTTTGAACTTAAGCATACAGCCCATTGACAAATCAGACATTGATAAAGGAATGATAGTTTTCTTAAGGGATGTTACAGAGGAAGCAAAGAACGAAGTCCGCCTGCAGTATCTGGCTACTCACGACAATCTGACCAGTCTTCTTAACAGGGATGGCTTGATTGATGGCATGAAATCATTCGATATTTCTCAAAACCAATACGGAGTATTAACGTTAACAATAGAAAACATTAAAGACACAAAGGATATATACGGGCAGAGCGCGTTTGATGACTGCATAAAAATATTTTCAACTATTTTAAAAGAGTATTCGCCAAACAACGCATTAGTTGCAAAGACTGGCGACGGTGACTTTATGGTTGTAATGCCGTTTACAGTTGAAACGCAGATAGAAAATGCCGCCCGGAAATTCATAAAGCAGGCTTCATTAATCCGCGGCGGAATATACAACCTTGTAATCAGTGCGGGCATAGCATATGCGCCTAAGCATTCAGCCAGCATTGACGAGGTAATAATGTATTCAGAGATTGCCAATACAAATGCCTCAAAAATCGGCAAAAATGAATTATGCACATTTGACCAGAAAATGATAGACGATATAGTGGAAGAACACAGATGGGAAAATGAAATTGAAAAAGCATTTTATGATAATGAATTTATAATGTATTATCAGCCCATAGTGGACTTTAAAAAGGAAAAGATAGCCAAGCTGGAGGCTTTGGCCAGATGGAACCACCCGGAAAAAGGAATTTTGTCACCTTGGTATTTCATTAATCGTATTGAGCGCATGTCTATCGTTCATGAATTCGCATACATGGTTATTGAATCAGTGTTTAAAGATTTCAATGATTTTATGAAAACAAGATACTGCATTAGCAACCCGATAAAAATATCAATAAACGTTTCACCGCAGCAATTGTTTGATGATGAATTCACCACGGTTTTGGCGCAGTTGATGAAAAGATATAATATACCGCGCAATGTTATAAATATAGAAGTTACGGAGTCCTTCTTTGAGGGCGACTTCACCCGCTCTCTTAAGGTAGTTCAGGAAATTAAAGAAGCTGGATGCCTGATATCAATGGATGACTTCGGAACTGAATATTCAACTCTTTCAAAACTGCACACAATAAACTTTGATGAAATTAAGCTGGATAAAAGCTTCGTTGACAACATCATGACCAGCGCAATCAGTTTGTCAATAACAAAGATGCTTGTTGAAATATCAGCTAAGAACGGCTATGAACTGGTAGCTGAAGGCGTTGAAACAGAAGACCAGCTCAGGCTGCTCACGGACTACGGCTGCAACCTGTTCCAGGGATATTATTTCTACAAGCCTATAAGCAAAAATGACATAATGTATATATTTAATTCGACAATTTGATAATACATTTTATTTGTTGGCTATATAATCAATAAAATTAATATTCGGTGACTGCAATATAAATGCAGTCACCGTTTTTTATTATCCATTTAAATAAAACTTCATTTATGCTAAAACTATTGAAATATCATTATTTATTTTACATGGAATTTACATTCAATGTATATTTTTATAACCTGACCTCTGTATTATTGCACATGTAGTAAAAAGAATTTTACTTTTAGGAGGTAACATGAAAAAGATATTAATCGTAGCATTAGCTTTAATATTGGCTTTAGGAGCATTCACAGCCTGTCAGAATGACGCTGCTTCTGAAACAACAACAGCTCCTGCAACAGAAGCTTCCACCGAAGGAGCATCACTGTCAGGCACAGTAAACTTTGGTGGATCAACATCGGTACAGCCTGTTCTTGAAGCATTGGCTGAAGAGTTTATGGCATTGCATCCGGATGTAACAATCACTTACAATGGAACAGGTTCATCAACAGGTGTTTCACAGGCAAATGAAGGAGCTTACATGATAGGCGCAGCTTCAAGAAACATCAAAGACAGCGAAAAAGAATATGGCATGACAGAAAAAGTCCTTGCATATGACGGCATCGCAGTTGTTGTTAACCCAGCGGTTGACGTAGACGAGCTTACAATGGAACAAATCCAAATGATCTACAAAGGCGAAATCACAGACTGGTCAGAAGTAGGCGGCACAGCGGGCGCTATCATGGTTGTATCTCGCGAAGACGGCTCAGGTACACGCGGCGCTTTCGAAGAAATTGTTGGTTTTGAAGACGAACTGACAGCTAACGCAACAATTGCTGAAGGCAACGGCGGAGTTAAATCCACAGTTGTAGAAAACCCGGCAGCTATCGGTTATGTTTCATTCACATACTTAGATGAAACAATAAAAGACCTTTTAGTAGACGGCGGAACAGCTGACGTAGAATCAGTGCTTGACGGTTCATACCCTGTATCAAGGCCATTTATGTTAATATGGCACGAAGGAAACCTTGATGAAATAGGCAAAGCATTCTTGGAGTTTGTTGACACAGACGAAGCTAAAACAATTATTGAAGACGCAAAAGCGATTCCCTTACCCTGATAATTGATAATAGTAATTAAATAATTTTATGCAGGCAGATACGTTCTGCTTGCATATTGTTGTATTGATTAAAATGCTCAATTATTAAAGATAATCAATTAGCTTTTAGAAATTGTATAGGCTTTTTATTTGATTATTGAAAGGTAATTAAAAATATTTTACAGTTAGTTACATTTTAATAGTTAAACTGTTAACTGCTTATTTCGCAAAAGAAAAGGTGTAAATATGAGAAAAAAGAAATTACACGAACCTGTTTTTGAATTTATATTCAGGATATCATCAATGATAACAATATTTGCTGTTGTTATGATTATTGTGTTTATAATCAGCAAAGGTATACAGCCGTTTCTACCCGGAAACAAGGAAGGCACTTATTCGTTTATTGAATTTATATCAGGGCTGGAATGGCGACCTAACGATGATTTGACAAAAGCAAAGTTCGGTATTTTTT
This sequence comes from uncultured Christensenellaceae bacterium, assembly GCA_964509795.1. Taxonomy (GTDB): domain Bacteria; phylum Bacillota; class Clostridia; order Christensenellales; family UMGS416; genus JAFGUF01. The sequence goes on from CAZDZB010000014.1 coordinate 16,436, forward strand.
ACATGATAGTTGGCTCGTTAGTTTCTACGTTAGGCGCAATTTTGATTGGTGTTCCGATTAGTTTATTTGCAGCCGCATATTTGTCTGAACTTGCTAATAAAAAACTTAAAAAGATAGTTAAGTCAGGTGTGCTGCTTATGGCAGGCATACCATCTGTTATTTATGGTGTATTCGGCCTTGGGTTTTTAGTTCCGTGGATAAGAAATATATCTCCTCAGCCGCAGGGGCAGTCCTTGCTGGCAGCTATTATTGTTTTGACTATGATGATACTTCCGACAATGATATCAATATCAGAAAATGCCATATCATCTGTACCCAATACATATAGGAACGCCTCTTACGCATTGGGAGCGTCAAAGGTTTATACAACTGTTCATGTTATAATACCTGCCGCTAAAAGAGGTATATTAGTTGGCATTATTCTTGGAGTAGGACGGGCAATTGGAGAGACAATGGCTGTTATATTGGTTTGCGGCAATACAATCGGAGGTTTGCCGACTTCAATATTTGATAAAATCAGGCCGTTAACCACAAATGTTGTTTTGGAAATGGGATATGCCGCAGGCATACATCAGGAAATGCTTTTTGCAACCGGTTCAGTATTAATCTTATTTATCGTTATAGTTAATATAATATTAAACCGCGTCATAAAGAAAATGGGAGAATATTAAGCATTTTTATTACTAACACAGAAAATAAAACATAAAGATATGGTGTAAACATATGAAAGCAAAATCACAAGATAGAATTTTTTATACAATAATGCTTTTCTGTACTTTAATTGTTGTCGGGCTATTACTGCTCATATTAGGCTATGTAGGATATAAAGGAGCAGGGTTGATAGACTGGCAGTTTTTAACAAGCGACTTTGAATCAACAACTGCGTATGTTGACGTTGCCGATGCAGAGAATTTGGGATTGATTGTTGAAGTAATTAATTATGATTCTAATGATTATTTAGAGATCAAAAGCATTTCAGCTGATTCGTCAGCAAAATATGCTATTTGCAATGAAGAAATATGGCCACTAAAAGCAGGCGATATAATTCGCAAAATAGACTCAACTGATACAAGCGGAATGACAGAAGAAGAGTATTACCTGGTTGCAGGTAATTTGCAGGGAGAAGTGAGGCTTAAGGTCACTCGTCCTGGCGGTGGTATTTTGCCGCTCATTGTAAATACATTTATGATAATCGGCGTTGCGCTTTTGTTTTCTTTGCCGGTTTCAATATTCAGCGCGATTTACCTGGCAGAGTAT
>CAZDZB010000014.1:17792-26203 GCA_964509795.1 uncultured Christensenellaceae bacterium
AAAGTCGGTATGGTGTTTCAAAAGCCCAACCCTTTTCCCATGAGCATTTATGACAATATAGCCTACGGGCCAAAACTAAACGGCATAAAACACAAATCCAGATTGGATGAAATTGTTGAAGAAAGCCTGCGCTCTGCGGCGCTGTGGGGGGAGGTCAAAGATATTCTTTCAAGAAACGCACTAAGCCTTTCAGGCGGGCAGCAGCAAAGGCTGTGCATATCCAGGGCCTTGGCTGTGTCCCCAGAGGTTCTTTTGATGGATGAGCCGACATCTGCGCTTGACCCGATATCAACACTCAAAATTGAAGACTTGATTGCTGAGCTTAAAAAGGATTATACTATAGCTATAGTAACGCACAACATGCAGCAGGGGGCCCGTGTGTCCGATAAAACAGCATTTTTTCTTCTTGGAGAAGTTATTGAGTTTGACGATACTGACATTATATTCTCGAATCCTTCAAATCAGAAAACAGAAGAATATATAACAGGTAAATACAGTTAAGGAGTAAAAGAAATGCCAAAAAGAATTTTAATGACAGCCCAGCTGGACGTGATACATAAATCACTGGCTAAAATGACAGCTTTAATAAGCAAATCGTTAAATAACATGATAATTGCTCTAAAAGAGCAGGACCTTCAGCTGGCTGACGAGGTAATCGAAGGCGACGAACAAATAGACGCAATGGAGCTGAAAATAGAAAAAGACTGTATTTTAATCCTGGCAAGGCACCAGCCAATAGCTTCTGATTTAAGGGATGTAACTTCTGTGTTCAGAGTAATATCAGACCTTGAAAGAATTGGTGACCAATGCGCGGACATATGCGAATATATTAAGCTGCTTTCACAGGAAGAGTACGTCAAACCTTTGATTGACATACCAAAGATGGCTATTGAGTGCGAGAAAATGATTAATATGTCAATACGTAGTTTTATTTCAAAGGATTTGGAACTTGCTAAAGAGGTTCTGATGATGGATAATGTAATTGATGATTATTTTGAAAGCATTCGCGAAGAATTAATTGAAATTATGGCCAAGAAACCGGAAACCGTAAGACAGTGCACTTATCTAATACTAATTGTTAAATATCTGGAGAAAATAGCTGACCATGCAACTAACATTTCCGGATGGCTTGTTTATAATATAACCGGAACACACTAGAGGAATGAGACTATGAGTAAAATCTTAATTGTGGATGATGAAAAAAATGTAGCTGAATTGATAAAGTACAATCTGGATATTGCAGGCTACGAAACCAAGGTTGCATATGACGGGAAATCTGCGCTTAATATAGTGAAAACTGAAAAATTCGATTTGATTATACTGGATATTATGCTTCCGGAAATTGACGGGTTAAGCATTCTAAGATATATAAAATCAAATGAGCAGATTAAAAACACACCAACTATTATGCTGACTGCGAAATCCACCGGCTCTGACATAGTCCTGGGCCTGGAGATAGGCGCGGATGATTATATAGTAAAGCCATTTAATATAAATGAACTGGTGGCCAGGGTGAAAGTACAGCTTAGAAAAAACAGCAGCCCGAATCCGAAGGAAAATGAAGCATATGATCTTGGAGATATTATTGTAGATAACGAAAGCTATACTATAACAAAAAACGGAATTAATGTCCCCATGACAAACAAGGAATTTGAGCTGCTGCTTTATCTTGCGAAAAGAATGGGCAAAATATGCACAAGGGACGCCATTTTGTCACAGATATGGGGATACGAATACCTAGGAGGCACAAGAACGGTGGACGTTCACATAAGAAGCTTAAGAAAAAAACTCTTTGATGAAGCAAGTCTTTATAAAATAACAACAATGATAGGCGTGGGGTATAAACTTGAGAAGAACACTGATTAGAAGCACTATAATATCCCTTGTAATTCTTATATTAATCAGTGGTGTTTTTAGCTATGTAAGGATTAAAAACACTTTGATTGATGAAGCCTACGAGGATATTAAGGCGGATTTAGACGGATATATTTATTTGCTGGAGACAAATACGGACACTGATTATGAAGTAAGCAGTGTTGACTTTGGCAAGTATACAGGAATAAGAATCACCGTGATAGATGCACAGACAGGGCAAGTGTACGGAGACAGCTTTAACGATATAGCATCAATGGATAACCATCTTTACAGAGATGAGGTAACCCAGGCGATAAATACCGGAGAGGGCTCATCCCTGCGGTACTCAAAAACCGAAAAAGTAGATTTTATATATTACGCAAAGCTAATAGAACATAATGGAACGAGGCTGGTGGCGAGAGCTTCAACTCCGCTATACAACGTAAGGAACACTTATAATTCCATTGCCACTTCTATGCTAATAGCAATATTGGTATCTGCAGCTTTAGCTTTTTTGGTTTCATACCGATACAACAGAAAAGTAGTTCAGCCCATAGAAAGCATTACTGAATTTGCCCACAGCATATCAAAGGGCAATTACGGAAAAAGCGTGTATATAAATTCGTACGAAGAAGTTATCAGGTTGTCAAAAGCCTTAAATAAGCTCTCTAAAAGCTTACGAAAGTCTTTTGATAAGATATCAACAAAAAACGCTCAGCTGGAAGCCATACTGCAAAGCTTAAGCCAAGGTATCTTGGTTTGTGATATTGAAGGAAATGTTCAGTATACAAATGAAACATTTTTGAAAATTGTAAACATGGAGGATGTTTTGGTAGATAAAAATATCTATCATAATATCTTTGATGAAAATCTGTATAATATATTAGAAGAAATAAAAAGCAGTAATGAAGATAAGCTTATTACAAAGATAAATGTGCAGTTTTCTGACGATACCTACAGAAACTACAGCGGATGTTTCATAAAAGATAAGCATAACGTAAAAAAAGGTATACTTCTTGTTGTGGAGGACGTAACTAACATAAGGAAACTGGAAAGAATGAGAAGCATATTTGTTTCTAATGTTACGCATGAGCTTAAGACTCCGATAACCTGCATTTCAGGATATACTCAGACCTTGCTTAACGGTGCGGTGGAGGACAAGGAGAATGCTTATAAATTCTTAAATATAATTAATGATGAAGCAGAAAGGCTGAATTTGCTTATAGATGATATACTGACTTTATCGGGGCTGGAAAACACAAAACAGCATATTTTTAAAAACAAAGTAAATTTAATAAAAATTGCAAATGAAACCTTTGAGTTAATTAAACAGAAATATCCTGATAAAGACAACATAGAGTATTTAATTGATTGTGACAAAGATGAAAAATATGAAATGCTTGGAGACAGGCACAAACTGAAACAAGTGCTTATTAACCTTGTTGACAACTCAGCCAAGCACACGGAGAAAGGGCACATAAAAATTGCGCTCTCAAAAAATGAAGGATCGATTATAATGAGTGTCGAAGACACAGGAATAGGAATCGACAAAAAGCACCACAGCAGGATATTTGAAAGATTTTACAGGGTAGATAAGCACAGGTCAAGGGACACCGGGGGCACGGGGTTGGGCCTTTCGATAGTCAAGCATATAGTGCTTATGCATAACGGAGAAATATCAATGGACAGCGAACCTGAGAAAGGAACCAGGATAGATATAAAGTTTCCGATATAGTTTTTTTAATGAATTTAGCAAAGCCGGCCATAAATAATGGCCGGCTATTAGTTTATTTGCTTTCCATTTCTTTTTGAACCGGAAGCCACCACGTAAAGCCAAATATTAAAGTCATAATAGTTGAATAAAGTTTTGATTTGCCGGACTTTATTCCTATAGGTATGCCTTTCAAAAATATTTCAGCAAAATGCAGCGCAAAAACTGCAGCTGCGATGTAAAACATTCCTTTTGCAGCCCACAAATAGATTGAGACAATCCAAATAAGTATAGTGATTATTTTTGCTGCTTTCCACATAATATTACCCCATTATCGGCTTAACATCTTTAAGCATTATTTTTTTGTCTTCACCTTCCAGCTTTGGCAGAGGCCATGTAATGAAATCCTTTTTCTTTTGCTCCTCTGTCAGTTTCGGCAGTTCAAATATTTTATCATCAAAATATGAAGGAATGCAGTCAATCCACTCTCCCGATTTAATTAGCTTTATTCTTTTGCTTCTGCTTTTTAAAAGATGTATTCCGATTTTTCCAATTTGTTTATTTTTCAGACTGTAAATATTGCTGCCTGATCCTGCCATCTTGTGGACTATGCTCATGCCGTATCCGGGCTTAGGCATACAGCCGTAGATTGAAATTGTATTTTCGCAGCCATCGAAGTTGTTTTTAGTACATGAACCAAAGTTTACAAACTTACCGTTCATTTTTTTTATTTCTTCCACTGTATAAGCTTTTGCATCTCTATCGAAATAATACACTTTGTCTCCGACTGGAACCCCTTCGCCTATTACGAAAACGGCTTTAAAATTATTGTTTTTACCTTGGTAATAATAATCATCAAATCCTGTACGCAAAGAGGCTACGCATCCTCCCACACACGCTTTTTCAATTTCTCTTACAAGGCTTTTTGTCACTTTATCCAGGCCTGTCACTTTTGGGGCATTGTTTTTTGTGTGTCCTACTAACACTTTAACGTTCGGGAATTGCTTATGGAAATAATCGCTTAGTAAGGACTGGTCAGCTTTTCTGAAAGGGATTACTTTTTGCGGGCCGATAATCTTGGCACCAGGGTCACCGAATCCCATCTTTCGTGCATGGGTAATCAGCTCAATTTCTTCGGGGTTGATGCCCATGATTTTTGTCGCTGACGCGTCGGCCTCAACTCCGTTATTGCTGCTTATTATAAGCCTGGAATCCACCGGGTCAACAGGCGCGGGAGTGCTGCCCTCGCCGCCTACAATGCCGTCAATTACAACTAAATCAGGCTTAAACAAATACAGCATGTCAACAAGCTTTTTGCTTATGGCGTAATTGTGGTTTCTTTGGCGGAGGTTGTAAGGGATGGTGCCCATTGCATTTTTGCAGCCTAAAGTTACTCCTGTGTAAAGATTGGTTTTCATTTTGGGCACCGAAATATAAAAAGCGTTACCATTTACTATTTCGCTGAAAATACGGGGAATCAGGATTTCTTTCATTACTGCTGCTTTTGGAAGCATATACCTGTCAACCGGCTGTTCCTCCAGGGCAATCAAACCTGTATTATGGTGCTTGGCAATTCTGTCATAACCAGCAATGATGAATGATGCGCTTGTTGGCATTCCACGCCCTGATGACTCTACAATTACTATATTGTCAGTATATTTTTTAACAAATGAAATCACAGCGTCAAAAACTCTCGGGTCTGTGGATTCAGGGTATTGTTCGTCTTTATATCCCATTTTATAATACGGAGCTACGAGATTAGGCTTTATAAGAACTTTCTTGCCTTTCATCTTTTCTGTGAACTTTACTTCCTTATCCAAATCGCTTAGATTCTTGTGAACCGCTTTAATTATGTTGGCAACTTCTCTGATTTTATAATAATCGGGCTTTCCATAATTTTTAGGTAGTGTTACATAGTCAGTTTGATAATTACACTCTTCTGCTTTTGTGATGATTACTGCGCTTTTTGTCATATTTTTCTTAATCTCCTGAATTTATTTTTGTGATACACTGCAGCCGGGATGGGCATGTATAAAATAGAGTATACTCTTATTTTTTTCTTGTGTTAATTTATTTTTTTAAAAATTATATAAAAAAATGAATGAGATAATATTAATAAAGTAATATATTACCTATATTTCAAGTTATCCTATATTATGAATGTTTACAGCAGTGTGTTCTTAATATTTAAGGTGTGATTTTTTAAGGAAATTAATTTTTTTGTTTTAACAGCATATAATGTAATTATATGAAACTCTAGTGCTTAAAATAGATAGAAAATTTTGGGCTATACAAAAAATTTATACATAAGGTAAGGAGAGAATATTTATGATACGAATTATCGCAGATTCAACATGTGACCTTTCAAAGGAAATTATCAAACAGTACGGAATAAAGGTTATATCATCAAAAGTAGTTATTGATGGCAAGGTGCTCAATGATTATGACTACGACGGTGATATATTAAACGAGTTTTATACTACCCTGGACACTATGAAGGAAGCACCGGGTTATCAGCCGCCGGCATCGAGTGATTACGTTGAAGCCATAGAAGAAGGTGTTTTTAATGGAGTAACCGAATTTATTATATTTATCCCATCAAGCCAGCAAATTGATGACTTTCCTAAAGTTGTGGGCGACGCGATGAAAGATTTTGAAGAATCCAATAAGGTTCCAGGAATTAAAGTGAAAATGGTAAACACTATAAATGTATCCCAAGGGTTTGGCTACACAGTGCTTAAAGCAGCGAAAATGCTGAAAAAGGGAGCTAGTTATGAAGAAATAATAGAAACCTGTGAGGCAAATAAAACAAAAATAAAAGACCTTATGGCTGTGCCTGATGTAGATTTTTTATATAAAACAGGCAATGTAACAAAAGCCGGAGCAAAAGCGACAAAAATGCTGGGCATTACCCCGGTACTGAAACTGGGAACTACAGGCAAAGCAACACTGGCCAGCAAGATGGTGGGGGAAGACAAAGTAGCTCAATGCTTTACAAATGAGTTCAAACATCAGGCGGACATTGAAAACAGCGACTTTGTAATTATTGGGTATTCTACAGATGAAGACAGGGCCTTAGCTGTAAAAAACATGCTTGTAAAAGAAGGCAGGTACCGCGGCGAAGTGCACGTAATGCAGATGCGGCCGGCTTTTGGCGCGCACATGGGCAAAAGGGCCGTCACAATATATTTCTTGGGCAAACACAGCAGTATTGCCCTGTTTGATATTTTCAGATTTCACTAAAATAATAAGATATAAAAAAAGAGATGGTTTTCCATCTCTTTTTTTGTGCTTTCAATCATTATGCATTCTTTCTATTTGCTCTTCTATTTGCTCTTTCATTGCCTCTGCCGCATCCACAGGAGCCTTGTTTTCGTAAAGGACTTTTTCTAGTTCAGAGCTTATTGTATTCCATACAGCCCTCTGTTCAATATTGCATGGCAAAGGGACGGAGCTTTCAACGGATGGCAAAAGACTGCTGATATATTCATTATTTATAATCATATCAGTTTCAGCGGCAGCGGTACCCGCCGGTACCTGCATGCTTGCTGCAGCCATTTTTGCGTTATTATCAGGGCTAAGCATAAATTCCAGAAACTGCTCTAAAGACTCTTTTTTGTTTTGACTGGTTCCCTTGATAATGCTGTATCCTGAGGTGGAAAAAAAAGACGTAATTCTGGTTCCGTTTGGGAGTAAAGGAAGCTGGAATACAGCGTAATCAATATCACTCCCTATGAGTTTCGGTACTATTGATGAATTTACAATTATCATAGCAGCTTTATTTGTTAAGAATTTTGTAAAAAAGTCATCAGACTGCATTCCGGAAAACCCGACTCCATAATTTTCTGTTATGCTTTTAGCAAATTCAAGAGCCTGAGTCATTATTTCTGTGTCTAATATTAAGTTGGAGTTCTCGTCAAAAACTTTTCCTCCGTAAGCATTATATATACTCATTAGCCAAAAGTAATACGTTTCGGGGGCTAAAAACCCGTAGACGGCATTTTCAGCATCTTCAGTATTGCTCCTTCTAGATAAAGCTGTGGTTACCAGTTCGTCCCAGGCTTCGGGTGGGGTTTGTATGTATGCTTTGTTGTATACTAAAACAAGCATATTCTGAATTACTACAGGAACTGAATACTGGATACCGTCGATATTCCCGTTTTCAAGAGTGCTATCTGAAAAACGGTTTAAAAAATCCTGCGAAATGAAGTCAGTAACAGGCTCAATTAAATTTCTGTCTTCTAACATGCCTACATAATTACTGTCAAAATAAATTAAATCGGGAGCTTGCCTTTTTGAAATAGCCTGTTCCAGATTATCTGCAATATCCTGCAAAGTATCATGCTTACGCACAATAGTTATATTAGGATTCTGATCCATAAATTCAGCCGCAAGCTCATCGAAAACCTGCTGCATTTCAGGTTCCATGCGCTCCCATAAAGTTATAGTCACATTTTTTGATTTGCCGCACCCTGACATCATTAATATAAGCGAGGATAATAAAACAACAAAAACTATTTTAAAATTTTTCATATTGCCACCTTAGAGATTATTTGCATATATTTAAATTATGGTACTGGATAGATTTATATTTTACGTTAACATTATAAATGCCGAGCAGTCTTTGTACAAGAAGTATTGTAATATTTTAATATAGTTAAGGAATAAGATGCTATGAATTGGCTCTATTTTGCATATTGAGGGGATATTAAGCATTTTCCACTTGAATTATTATCTCTGCTGTTATATATTTAATATATGCAATCGATTGCATGACAGTATTTTAATATCTTTGGGAGCACGTTATGAAAAGAATTTTTGAGACAGATAAATGGAAGATTATACA
>CAZDZB010000015.1:0-26041 GCA_964509795.1 uncultured Christensenellaceae bacterium
TCTTTAATTTCATTTCAAAAGCGGGTCTGTTTCCGCTTACTCCGCCATATTTTGTGTTTTTCCCCAAAGCCTGCCGGCTGTCCTTGCCCATTTATTGAAATCTTTGCTGCTTCTAGGATAGCTTTGATAATGTCTGAATATCTTTTCCCCAATATTAGCAGCGCTTATAATATTTACAAAGGTCCATATTCTTATTCTGCCCTTAAATACTCCTTTTAAAATGTCCTGAATAATGTTTCCCTCAGGTTCATCATCACTTTTAAATATTATGCCTTTTTCGAATTCGTAATCATTCTCTTCCGGGCTGCACCCCACAACAGCAGGAAGCAATGCAAGATTACGGGCAAATTCTGCTCCCTGGCCTTCATAATATCTTTTGTTAATCTGCCACAAAGCTTCCTTTGAAACGATGCCGTCATTTTTCAACGCTTTTCCGGCCTCCTCAGCCGCAATTTTTCCATGAACCCACGCCGCAGTTGTGCCCTCTCCGCTCCACGGATTTGTCAGGCAGGCAGCATCACCCAATGCGATAAAGCCATCGGATACAAAGCTGTAAGGCGGCCTCGTATATGGAGTGCAGCCTTTTTCCACATAATTTAATTTGTATTCCGGCAGCTTTGCTCTCTGCTCAAATCTTTTAAAACATTTCTCCGCATATTCATACGACAGGTTTGCACCCACTCCGAGTATTGCTCCGTCTCTGTCATGCTGCGGCGCAATCCATGTTTTATAATACGGCCATCCGCAGGTTTTGGTTACTCTATCTTTTTCCGGATTATTCAGTTTCACATAATACAGTACTACATAGAATTTTTTTCTTTGGTCTATTTTGAAATTCTCTACTCCGTAACCGTCAGGAAGCAAAGTCCTGACAACCGAAGAGATTCCTGACGCGTCAACCGTTAGGCGTGCTCTTATTTCATAAGTCTTTCCGTCTGCAATAACATTGCCGCCTTCAAGCTTTCCTTTATCATCAAAAAGCGGAAATACAAATTTAGCATTGTGCTTCACTTCCACTCCCGTAGAAACTGCTTTTTTTCCATATGCTTTATAAATTCACTTCTATGCATCACAAACACATCGTTTGCCGCCGTCTTGGGATAATTATCCTTGGCGGAACGAGAAATGACTTTATTAAAGGTTGCAACATATTCACTGTCGCCTTCCTCGGGCTCCGGCATATCAAACTTTGCAAATGTCGCCTTCTCCAGATGAAAGATGTCATAGCGTTTGCCTATGTCGCTTTGGCTGTCTTTGTCGATAACAAGTGTCTTATATCCCTGCTTTGCCATCATTTCCGCAAAATAAAGCCCTGCGGAGCAGCCGCCAACCACTAAAACGTCATATTTGTCTTTCATGCCAGCCTCCTATTAAATTGTAAGAAATATGGATTTGTACGGTATTTATGAATAAATAATATCAAAACAGCGGGTTTTTGTCAAATAAATTGAATTAATAAGGTTATATCATTTGATTTGTTCCGTTTTTCTGTTATAATAGCAACGTAATATTCAAAAGAGGTGCAAAAATGACAAAAAAACCTTTGATGCAGCTTAGCCTTGATAACATTGATAAAACCGCCTTGGTCTGCAAGGCCCTTTCATCGGAATCAAGATTAAATATATTAAAATACATGGGAGAACAGCCTGCTATTATTTCAGATTTATCATCGGCCCTGGATATTCCGTTATCCACAATGACAATGCATATCCGTATGCTGGAAAAAGCAGGTTTAATCAAAGTAACCCCGCTGCCTGGCTCAAGAGGTTCTCAGAAGCTATGTGCAGTGGTTACAAACGGAATTACGATAGAAATACTAAAAGGCCTTCTTAAGCCCAATTCAACAGAAGTGATTTTCAAACAGGATGTACCCATAGGAAATTATTTCACCTATCAGATATCATCGCCCTGCGGCATAGCCTCCGATGAAGGCTACATTTCAAGCGTTGACGATACTGACGGGTTTTCATCACCTGAAAGATTTGCAGCGCAAATCATCTGGTTTACTCAAGGCTTTCTTGAATACAAATTTTCCGTCAAAGCTTTTAAAATGGCCGGCTATCATGTAGAACGTGTTGAGTTTGTTGTTGAGCTGTGTTCTGAAATAGTCGGATATAATGAAAATTGGCGTTCTGATGTCAGCCTTTGGATTAATGATACAGAAATCGGAATAATTGAATGCCCCGGAGACCATGGCGAGCGAAGAGGCCGGCTGAATCCCGGATGGTGGCCAGAGAATGCTACTCAGTTTGGAGATTTGCACCATATTGCAATCACAGAAAAAGGCTGCACCATTGATTCTAATATTATAAGCAGCCAAACTATTTCATCTCTTATGCCCGAAAACGCAGCAAACATTAACTTCCGGATAGGAGTAAAACCGGAAGCCAGATTTCCAGGAGGATTAAATCTTTTTGGTGAAAAATTCGGCGACTACGACCACGGGATATTGATGCAGGTATACGGCAGGCAGGTATTAAACCTAGATAAATAATTTTCACATAAAAAAGGCCATATAAAAACGGCCTTTTTACTTAGTAAATATTTTTGCATTTCTAATTAATTTTATCGTAGACAGCCATTGCGGTTTCATAGTCAATAATTAATACGTTTATTAAATCTCCCCGTATAGCCCCTGTTATTGCTTCAATTTTGTCTTTTCCTCCGCTTATGCCTATACGAATGGGGATTTTCTTGAAACTTTTGCAGTCAATCGCAAACACCCTGTCATTTATATCACTATTTATTATTTTGCCTTCAACGTCATAGTAGTGTGTGCATATTTCACCCACAGCGTGAGCGCTCTGAAGAACTTCACATTCATTTTCAGATAGAAAACTTTTTTGTACAAGCTGAGATTTATCAGACATATCACCTATTCCGACTACTGCAACAGTGCAATCTTTCATCTTATTATATACTTGTGAAAAAAACGTTTCGTTAAGCATAGAGTCTCTAAGCTGCTTGCTTTCTACAATTATTGGCGCATACATGAAAAACGGCTGGGCATTAAATACCTCCGCTGAATTCCTTACCAAATTGTCAGAGTTTGTGTTTGCTTCTTCGGCGTTCAGCCCGCCTACAAGCTGAGTAACTGTGAGGTTTTTTCTGTCAATAGGAACAAGGTTGTCAACCAACGCAGACAAGGCCCTGCCCCTTGAAAATCCTATTATGTCATTGTCTTTAACTATCCTGTCCAAATAAGATGCTGCAACTGTACCCAGGGATTGATTTATTCTTCCTACTTCGCAGTTAACAATCAGTACTTCGTTTAATCCCGAGGCTTTTTCGAATGTTGTTTCTATCTCAACATTTTGGCTTTCAAGTTCCTGAATTACTATTTTAACTATTCCTGTTTCCAGGCATTTTTTTAATATGCGGTTAACACGCTGACGAGACATGGACATTTTTTTCGCAATTTCCTGCTGAGTCATTCCCGTCCTGTAATAATAATATGCTACTTTTACATATTCATTCTTTTTTAGTGAATCAGTCATAGTGCACCTGTTTTCGTCAATCTCGCGTTCTGTAAATTAATATGTTAATTTATTGTCAATCTTTTGTTAAGTGTATTTTACCATATTTTTGCTCTGCTGTGTCATTATTTTTTCTTTTCGACAAAAAATAATTGCCTACATTTTGTCCACAATCTCCAGAATCCACCTGCAAAAATCATCTGACGCTTTATTTGCGGTATCTACAACTCTTTGGTGTGAATGCTTGACTTTCTGTATTCCCGTTGCCATATTGGTAATGCAGGCCAGTCCCAGGCAGTTCATGCCTAAATAATTTGCGGCGATAGTTTCAGGCACCGTTGACATTCCTATGGCGTCGGCGCCCATCAATCCATATGCCCTTATTTCCGCGGCCGTCTCATAGTAAGGCCCCATGAACCCTGCATAGACCCCTTCTTTATATTCTATCTTCAACTTGCTTCCTGCTTTTTTTGCTATGTCGATGAAATGCTTTTTATAAGGTTCTGTCATGTCGGGAAATCTTGGACCGAATCTTTTATCATTAATGCCTATAAGAGGATTGTCCCCCATCAGATTAATAAAATCATTTATTATCATCAGATCACCGGGCTCAAAGTTAATGTTTATTCCTCCGCAGGAATTTGTAATTATTAAATCCAAAATGCCAAGCTCTTTCATTACATATACAGGATAAGCCACCTCTTTCATCGTATAGCCCTCATAATAGTGAAACCTGCCCTGCATTGCGATTACGGTTTTTCCTTTTATTCTTCCGCAGACTAATGTCCCCTCGTGCCCTTCCACAGTGGATTGGGGGAAATTCGGTATGTCCTTGTAAGGAATATATTTTTTCTCTTCAACAGCATCCACAATCGCGCCTAATCCCGACCCCAGAATAATTCCGATTTTCGGTTTTTGAGTGAAAATCGTTTCAATGTAATTTTTTGATTCAATTATCTTTTCGTACATTTTATCCATTTATGCCCCCTAATCTAAAGATGATTTTACCCAGTTGACAAGGCTGCCTAACTTTTCAATTGTAACTTCCACTTCGTCTCCCGCTTTTAAAAACCTGGGAGGTTTAAATCCCATGCCAACCCCCCGCGGAGTGCCAGTCGCAATAACATCTCCGGGATTTAATGTCATGCCGGCTGAAAGCCAAGCTATTAAATCCGCGATGTTATGCATCATCAATCCTGTGCCGGCGTTTTGCCGCACCTGGCCGTTTACCATGGTTGTTATGTTCAGTTTGTTCCCATTTGGTATTTCGTCTTTTGTTACCAGCCAAGGCCCTATCGGGCAGTGAGTGTCCAGGCTTTTCCCCCTAAACCACTGCTGATGGCCTCTCTGCAAGTCTCTTGCCGTAATATCATTTAAAATAGTATATGCGAAAATATACTCATTCGCATCTTCTCTTTTAATGTTTACTCCTTTTTTGCCAATTACGACTGCCAGTTCACCTTCATAATCCACTTCGCTGCATACATTCTCATGCAGGAAAACAGGCTCATACGGACCTGTTATGCTGCTTAACGCCTTAGAAAAAAATATCGGTTTTTCTTTTATTGCTTCAACGTCTTCTGCACTGCCATCAAATTCTATAACGTGGTCGTAATAATTTTTTCCGACACACAAAATATTTTTAGTCGGTAAAACTGGCGCCAAAAGCTTTACATCCGTTCTTTTTACTTTATCTTTCAGAATGCTTTCAGATTTTAATGAATTATTGAATATTTCAATTACCTTGCAAAAATCTGTAATATTTTTAGCTGCTTCAAAATCAGTGTAAATCGCATTATCCTTTGGAACAAATATGCCCCAAAAATCATCATGCCCTTTTTCAAATCTTACTATTTTCATAATAAACATTCCTCTTAAAAAATTGTTACATTAAATTATAACATATTACTTAATCAATTCTTATATAAAATTTTTTTCAACTCTTTTATCTTTCTTATTAAAATATAATATTTCTAAAAACAATAATTTTTTTTATAGACATAGTGTAACTAAAAAACGGATTGTTCCTTATCTTTTAAAAACAAGGAACAACCCATTACATAATAAGATGGAACAAAACACTACGTTTTGCGTTGTATAGCTAATTCAAACTATCTGTTCACCCTGCCTGTGCCGTCGCCTTTCATCAGCTTTTCCACATCAGGTATCTTTACTCTATTTAAATCTCCGCTTATGGAATGCTTGAGGCAGCTGGCAGCCACAGCAAATTCCAAGGCGTCCTGTTTGTCTTCATAGGAATTCAGCCCGTATATCAAGCCGCCGGCAAAGGAATCTCCGCCTCCGACCCTGTCAATAATATCATTTATCATATAGCTTTTTGACAAATAAAATTTCTCTCTGTCATTCAAACATGCGCCCCAGCCGTTAGTATCGGCTGATTTGCTTTCTCTCAATGTTATAGCTATCATTTTCATCTGCGGGAATGTTTTCAGCACTTTGTCACCAAGCAGCTTGTATTTCTCTTTGTCCAGTGAGCCGCTTTCAACATCTACGTCCACGAAAATCCCAAGAGATTTCTGGCAATCCTCTTCGTTCGCTATGCCGACATCTACATACTTAACCAGCTCGTTCATCACCTCTACAGATGATTCTCCGTATTTCCAAAGCTTTTTGCGGAAATTAAAATCGCAGGATACAACTACGTCATGTTCTTTTGCCCTTTTTACAGCTTCCAGGGACATTTCTTTAGCTTTTTTGCTTATTGCAGGTGTGATCCCCGAAATATGAAACCATTTGGCGTCTTTAAATACTTCATCCCAATCAACTTCGCCCTTTTCCATTAAAGCTATTGATGAGTCTGCTCTGTCATATATTACATTGGAAGGCCTTTGATTAGCGCCGGTTTCGAGAAAATAAATTCCAACCCTGCCTTCCCTTCTGACTATTTTTGATGTATCTACGCCAAATCCCCTAAGCTCGCGTATACAGGCGTCAGCAATATCATTTTCAGGCAGTGCTGAAACAAACTGAGCATTCAGCCCATAATTAGATAAGGACACTGCAACATTGGCTTCGCCGCCTCCGAATGTAGCTTCCAATGAAGGTGATTGGAATAATTTCTCATGTCCCGGTGATTTAAGCCTTAGCATTACTTCGCCAAAAGTCACAAATTTACTCATTTATTTTTCCTCCTATTTTTGAAGCAAGTGAACCGCAAACCCGCCAAATTCGCTCTGTAGATATACCGCAATTTTCTTTCCGTCTTTTTCAACCATAGATGTTTTATCGGCGCTGAATCCTCTTTGCTCAAGGTAATATATTGCTCTGTCAATGTTATTGCATCTTATTGCGATGTGCCCCTTTTCTCCCCTGAACTGTGTTTTCATTACCTCAATCATAGAACCTGCGAAATTGGAACTATTGCCCTGCTTTAAGTTTAGATTAAAGGCTTTTGACAGTTCATCTGCAATTTTCAGCGATATTTCTCCGCTGTCTGTATTAATGCCTACATGCGCTAATTCAAAGCCTAAAAGCACATCTATTGACTGCTTTACTGTTTTTGTAATGTTTTCAAAATTGCCGTCAGTCATGTCTTTTGCACTGCAAAGCCATCCCCCGCCGATTGCGTGAATATAACTTTTATCCGCATATTCAGCAAGATTTGCAAGGCTCACGCCGCCCGTAGGTACAAATTTCACCATTCTGTACGGTCCATACAGCGCCTTGCATCCTGCTAAGCCGCCGTATACACTTGCCGGAAAAAATTTTAGTGTTTTTATCCCAAAACTTAAGGCATGATCTATTTCTGTAGGAGTAACACATCCCGGCGTAACCTCTATATCATTATCCAAGCAATATTTAACAACTTCATCATTAAACCCCGGGCTTACAATGAATTCACATCCTGCGTCAATTGCAGCTTTTGCCTGCTCAACAGAAAGAACAGTACCAGCCCCTAAAATAATTTCAGGATAATTCTCCTTTATCAGTTTCATGCTCTCAATTGCGGCATCTGTCCTTAAAGTGACTTCCATGACAGTAAGCCCCCCCTCTATCAATGCCTTTGCTGTCGGGAGCGCATACTCGCTTTTTTCAAAAACCACTACGGGTATCAGACCTATATTACCCAGTTTTTCATGAAGATTTGACATAATCCCTCCTAATGGTCACTATATGACCCTTAATGTCTTTATATGAACATTATACGCTTTTTTATTCTGTCAGTCAATGGTTATAAATGAAAAAACAAAGCTTTTACACTTTGTTTCAATTAGGATACCCTATTCTTTTTGAAATTTCATAAGCAGCCTGTTTAACCATCTCAATCACTTGGCTGCCTTCAGTCAGGTAATCCCGATTGTTCCCAGTTGTGCTTATTGCGGCAATCATTTTATTTCTGTAATCATACACTGGAGCGCCTATGCAGAATATATTCTCTTCGTTTTCCGCGTCATCAGCAGCATATCCTTTTTGCCTGGCTGCCTGCACTTGCTTAAGCACAGCAGATATGTCTGTCAGAGTATTATTCGTGATTTTTTTGAGTTCGCTTTTTTTAAGTATGTCAATTACTTTTTCGTCGCTGAACTGCGAAAGCAAAACCTTGCCCATTGAGCTTGCGTAAACCGGAACTCTCCTGCCTATTGACGAAAACATGCTTATGGAATTAAGGGGCTGTATTTTTTCTATGTACACCACCTCACCATCCGAATAAGTGCCCATATGGCAGACCTGGCCGGTCTTCATGGACAAGTCGCGCAAAAATGGAATGGCTTCTGTTTTTAATTCCACCTGGTTTAACCTTATGCTGCTGAGTTCGACAATTTTAAGGCCCAGTTTATATTGATTTGATACGGTGTCTTTTTCAATATAGCCGTTGCTGAGCAAAGTATAAACCAGCCGCCTGACATTGCTCCTGTTAAATCCCGTTATTTCCTCCAGCTCTTTTTGGCTTCTGGGCTGGGTTGAAATAATCTCTAAAATCATCAATGCCCTTTCGACTGTCTGTAAAGTCATGTTATCCATAAAGACTCCTTTTTATCTATAATTGTAAGTATATATTCTAAAGCTTGTTTATTCAAGGCAATTCTCGCCCCTTTACACAAATTCCAAATTAACCTGCCGCCTACATTTTTATTTTATAGTTGATATGAGTTGTTAAAATTTAAAAAATTTGATAACATATTTATGCAGAGATTGTATATTATTAATGATATCAGAGGCAGATATGTCAGGACTTCTTTTTAAATTTGTAAAATTAGCTTTACGCAGCCAATACAAAAAACCCGCTGTGTACGGAATACAAAATTATGACCCGGAAACCCCGGGCATCTTTTTAAGCAATCACGAGCGCTTTTATGGCCCCATAATTGTAACAACCCGGTTTCCCATCCCTGTAAGGCAATGGGCAACTTCATTAATGATGGACCTTGAAGATACAAAAATATATGTAAAAGAAACACTGTTTATGGATACGCTTAAAATGAACGAAGGCATCGCAACCTTGCTAGGCAGCTTTGCGGCTCACCCTATTTCATGGACTATAAGAAGCGCGAATCCCATACCTGCATATTGGGACGCAAAAAAATCAGCCAAATCCATAAAATACGGACTGGAAGCCATAAAAAAAGGCGAAAACCAGCTGATATACGCCGCCAACTGCAAGCCCGCTGATGAAGATTTTAACTTTATGCAGGGATATTTAATTCTTGCTAAATTCGCAAATAAAATTTTAGGTGTCAATCCTAAAATATACCCAGTTGCGCTGAACAAGAAAAAAGGAAACATCGCAATCGGCGCGCCTGCGCTTTACAACATAAAAAGCGACTTTAATGCAGAATCTTTAAGAATAAACCAATATATAATCGAGCAAATCCGCCAGGGATACAACAATCCCAATTTATTTGATAATTAAACTGTTTTTTCATGCTCTGCAACAGCCAGCTGCAAGGCTCCATACAACCCCGCAAGCTGTCCGTTTTTGGGATACATAATATAATCTTCTAAATCTCCTTCAAGCAGTTCATTTTTAATGTATCCATTGAGGTATTTTTTAAACGAAGCTCTTATTTTCGGAAAAAGCTGCCGCTGCTGGCTGACTCCGCCGCCTATCAAAATTATTTCCGGTGAAAGAACCAGCGTAAATGCCATAAGTGCCTGCCCAATGTAATCAGCCACATAATCCCATACAATGTTATCTTTTGGAATCAAGCTGGCCTTCATTCCGCAGCGCTTTTCAATTGCTACCCCGGAAACCAATCCTTCCAAACAATCATTATGTAAAGGGCATATCCCCTTAAATTTATCCTGCTCCGCTTTTCTAACAAGTATATGCCCCATTTCAGGGTGTGTGAGCCCATAAAGCGCGTGCCCATCAATTGCAATTCCTGCCCCGACACCCGTACCTATTGTTATGTAAAGAACGCTGCGTTTTCCGATTCCATGCCCCATTTTCTGCTCGCCTAAAGCCGCGGCATTTACGTCTGTGTCTATTCTTATAGGAATATCTATCTCTTCTTTAATAGACTTAATTATATTAAAATTCCGCCATTCCTGTTTGGGGCTGTTTTGAATAGTACCGTAAGTTTTAGAATTCGGATTAATGTCAACAGGGCCAAATGTACCGATGCCCAAAGATATTATATCGTATTTTTTAAAGAACTTTTTCACCTCACTCATTGTATATGCCGGCTCACGTGTGTCAATTTTTACTTTTTTAATAATGTTTAGCTTTTCATCTGCCACGGCGCATACAAATTTTGTCCCGCCCGCTTCAATGGCTCCATATAGCATTTATGTCTCTCCTTGCCTTTAATGTTTAAATTATATCATATTTTTAAAAGGGCTGCCCTAGTTTTTCGCATGCCTATCATACAAAAATATGAAAGCATGATATAATTATATATATTTTATTTAAATTAAGATATAGGAATGCAACTAATATGAAAAAATACAGCTTAATAACAAATCAAATAGTTACGCAGTACAAAGCAATAATCAAAGCCGAACTCACGGGAATTTACATGCATGGCTCCGCTGCAATGGGCTGCTTCACCCAATACAGCGACATCGATTTGCTGGTGGTAATAAATAAGCCTTTAGACACATCAATATACAGACAGTTAATTGATGTTATACTTAAGCTTGACAACCTTCCCGCAAAAGGGGTTGAGATGAGTGTTGTTTTGAAAAAACACTGTTTCAACTTTGTGTATCCCACCCCATTTGAACTTCACTACAGCAATAGTTATTACGAAAAATATAATGCCGACAGTTCATTTATCTGCGGTAATGATACGGACAAAGACCTAGCATGCCACTTTATGGTGACAAGGCACAGAGGTATCTGCCTTACGGGGGAGCCAATCAACCAGGTCTTCGCAAATGTATCAAGGCAGGCTTTCCTTGACTCAATCTTCTATGACATAGCAGACGCAGAAAAAGGCATAGCAGAAGACCCAGTATATCACATATTGAATCTGTGCAGGACGCTAGCCTATATAAAAGAAGAAAAAATATTATCAAAAGCAGAAGGAGGCCTATGGGCCATCCGCCACACCGATGCTAAATTTCATAGTATAATAAAAAATGCTTCTGCAGAATACGCGAATGGCGGCAAAAGGAGTGTTTATACTTACTCTGCCTTAAATGAGTTTGTAAAATATATGTATAGCGAGATCGCCCTTGTTTCATAATAAAATTACTGTTCAATTAATCTAAGGTTTTAATTGTATTATTTTACCGTATGGAATATAATTTAGATATAGCGGATGGTTCAATATGTTATTTTTAATCTTTCTATTAGTAATTATAATCGTCATTCTAGCCTATATCTATGCACTTGCAGAGGGCAAAATAAAAAAACCTGAGGCTGCAGAAAGCCCTTTGCCTTATTATGCCAAAAAAAGCCTTTTGACAAAAAGCGAAATGCAGTTCTATAATCAGCTGCTTAACTATATTGGCAGCAATGAGCTTATATTTGTTAAAGTTTCACTCAGTGATATATTCGGCTTGAAAAAGGGCTTGAAGGGCGAATATATTTCACATTTTAACAAGATATCTTCAAAGCACGTGGATTTTTTGATATGTGATAAAACAACCCTTGAGCCTCTGTATGCAATTGAGCTGGACGACAGAAGCCACCTATCGGAAAAAAGGCAGGCAAGGGACGCCTTTGTTGACAAGGTGTACAGCCAGGCGGGCCTTAAGCTTATTCACGTCAAAGCAAAAAAGGAATATACTCAGGAAGATTTTATGAAAGCGACAAAAATCGACTATTTGACAGGCGACACACAAACCATAATAGAAAACATAAATTAAAAGGAGGCGCTCATGCCGTATATTTCAATAAAAAGCACACCTGACATAAACAAATCAAATACGGAGCAATTCGCAAAAGAACTAACCGAAAATCTTTCCGGAATATTAAGCAAACCGTCCAGCACAATAATGATGGATTTTTTGCCCTGTGATGCCTTATTCATGGACGGAGAAGCCATGGCTAAAGGAGCAGTAGTGCAGATAATGACATTCGGTGAAACGGCAAATGACGTTAAAAGCAAAGCAAATGATTATCTCTGCGATTTCCTGGAAAGCAAAATGAAAATACCAAAAGATAAAGTGTATGTGATTTTTTCTGATAAAAAAGAATGGGGTTACAAAGGAAGTTTCATCAGCAGATAGCAGCAAAAAAGCAGATTCTTCTGCCATATACCTCCACAAACCCCAAAGGAGTATCAAATGAAAAACAAATTTGTCTTTATTTTATTACTTACGGTAATTCTTGTGTTGTCGGGCTGCTCGGAAACTTTGGAGACCGAAACCCCCGTTTCATCTTCTTCTTTAAACAATTTATTTGAGCTATCCATTACTGCAGATAATTCCGAATACAAAAGTGACATGCCGATTACCTGCTATGCAACATTAAAATACATAGGTACGGAAACTATAACGGTATATCACGGGCAGCCTTTATTATCATTCGGCATAAAAGACGGCAAATATTTTGATAATGGTTACATTGTTGTAGAGGTTCTTATAAGCACCACCTTCAATCCCGGTGATGAAATCATATACGAATTCAAAAAGAGCGGCGGCTGGAGCCAGGATGAGCCTTACGCCGACTTTTATGAAGAATTTTACACACAAAAAGAACTGTTCCTCCCAAAAGGAGACTACATCCTTTCCGCTAATATTAAATACTCTTTGGATAAAAACGATGTTTTAGGTACGTTAAACCAGCTAAGCACTGCAATCGAAATAAAAGTCAGAAGGTACCGTTCAATTCTCCTTTGCAGTATCTTTGCAGATATATATTGCTGTCAACGCTGATATAACCAGAACCACCATAAACATAACAACCATACCCCACTGGTTCAGGTTGGCATAATATCCCGCTGAATTAATAACCGCATAAATAACAAGGCCGCTTGAGACCAGATACATCAAAGAAGAATACTTTTTCTTTGCAATCATCATTATCCCGCTTACTAATGCAAGAATTCCCATTGAAAATTCTGCCGCCAAATGAAAAGCTATTGCAGCAGGCTCAGTTTCAAATTCCGGCACATTTCCTGTTGAAATAAGCATTGCCCATAATCCTATAATACCTAACCCTAAGATTATTGAATAAATCGCTGTAAATTTCTTCATTTTTTCCTCCTGTTTTTAAATTATTCCTTTTTAAATACTGCCAAATAAAAATTGTTCCCCAGCACAGAACTGAATTCACATGAAAAACCTCTTTTTAAAAATTGTTCTTTAAGGGTTTCTATGCTTATCCTTCTTTCCGGCGGCGGCCCCATTGGTGTCTCTTTTTTCTGAAATTCTATTACGGCTATTTTTCCATTTTCTTTTAATATATCAGATAAATCCGTAAACAAAACATCTTTATTGTTTATTTCATGATAAACAGCGGATAAAATAACAATATCTGCCCAAATATCTTTCTTTAATTTATCAAACCCTTCTTTGTTTAGCGTAACAATATTTTCAATTCTCAATTGGTTGGCTTTTTGGGTTATTGCATCTATTGATGCCTCATCTATATCGAATGCATATACCGGTTTTCCTGTAAACTCACATGCCGCTATAGCAAAAACACCGCTGCCTGCACCATAATCAAAAATAACAGAATCAGCCCCCATCCCTAGCCTTTTAAGTGTATCTTCCGGATTCAATTCTTCTATTCTTTTCGGATTATCTAGTTTATCAATTTTGTTTTTATTCATTTTTTACCCTATTCCTTCTATTTGGGCATATTATAACACAAAAAATACAAAATTATTACATTTAAATATGTCCTTAAATTCTTCCTAGCCTGCTTTGGATAGATATGGTATAATAACTTGAATAATCGCAGAGAGGTCATCCAGTGAAAGAAAACATTAAAGAACTTTTAAGATATGTAGTTGTAGGCGGAATCGCTTTTTTGGTTGACGCAGGAGTACTCCATTTGATTATGATATCATTCCCCGACTGGAAATACACACTTTATGTCGCAGTTACAATAGGGTTTTTATGCGGCCTTATCGTTAACTTCATTTTATCTCTTAAATTCGTGTTTAAAAATGCAAAAGAAAAAACAGAGAATAAGAAGGTTCAAACCTTTATTATTTTTGCTATAATTGGTGTAATAGGCCTTGGCCTTACAGAGCTTGGTATGCATGTAGGTGTTGTTGTATTAGGATATCATCACCTTCTTGTCAAAATTTTTGTCGCAGGACTTGTTATGCTCTGGAATTATATAGCTCGGAAAATTATTATTTTCAGCTAAATTTTTATCTTTTAAATAAACACTATTTATTAATAAACAGACAAACGGAGAAAGCATACAATGGAAAAGGTGATTATCATAGGCGCCGGGCCTGCAGGGCTAAGCACCGCTTATAAGCTGCTCAAAAGCAAAAAGAGCATTGAAGTACTCATATTAGAATCGTCTCAATATACCGGCGGCATATCAAGAACTCACATATTTGAAAATAACCATATGGATTTAGGCGGCCACAGATTCTTCACCAAAAGCAGTGAAGTTATGGATTTGTGGACAGAAATTATGCCCCTTCAGGGGAAACCCTCAAAAGATGACACCGCATTGGGCAGAACTCCCGAGCTCAACGAGCAAGGGCCTGATCCTGAAAAAACTGATAAAGTATTTTTGCGCAGGAGAAGAATATCGCGCATCTTTTTCCTTAAAAAATTCTTCGATTACCCTTTAAGTATCAAATTTAAAACATTCGCTAACATGGGCCTTGCACGGACATTAAAAGCGGGGTTCGGGTATGTGTGGGCCAGCATATTCAAAAGAAAGGAAAAAACTCTTGAGGATTTCTATATCAACAGATTTGGCAAACCTTTGTATGAAATGTTTTTTGAAGGATATACTCAAAAAGTTTGGGGAATACACCCTTCACAGATTTCTCCGGACTGGGGCGCCCAGCGCGTGAAAGGCCTGTCGCTTTTCAAGGCACTGTTTAACATCATAACCAAAGCATTCAAAAAGCCCGGCAATGTTGAAACATCTTTGATAGAGGAATTTTTCTATCCTGCCAAAGGCCCGGGCAGCCTTTACACTTATATGCTTAATTCCATAACTGGCTTAGGCGGCATCATAAAGCACAATCACACCGTCACCAAGCTGAATTTCACGGACAACAAAACAGCTAAGGTCACTGCAGAATGCGAGGACGGTACACTCTCTGAGTTCACCGCATCTGCTGTTTTTTCATCCATGCCGATAAAGGATTTAACCCAAGCCTTAGGTGGCATAGTTCCTGAAAAAACAAAAGAAATAGCAGTCAATCTGCCATACCGTGATTTCATGACAGCAGGCATACTGGTTGACAAACTCGCAATCAAAAACAACTCAGGCATAAAAACTGTCAGCGGCATTGTCCCCGACTGTTGGATATATGTTCAGGACAGGGACGTTAAGCTCGGAAGGCTTCAAATTTTCAACAACTGGTCTCCTTATATGGTAGACGATTATGAAAACTCAGTCTTTTTGGGCCTTGAATATTTTTGCAGTGAAGGCGATGAATTATGGAGCATGCCGGACGATAAATTCCTGGATATGGCTATTTCGGAAGTTGACAAAATCGGCATAATAAAAAAAGACTCCGTCATAAAAAGCACAGTTGTAAGGCAGAAAAAAGCATATCCCGCTTATTTTGGCACATATAAAGATTTTGATACAGTAAAGCATTACTTAAATTCAATAGAAAACCTTTTCTGCATCGGCAGAAACGGGCAGCACAGATACAATAACATGGACCATTCGATATTAACAGGGTTAAGGGCAGCTGAAGCGTTTATGTCAGGCAGCAGGGACAAAAGCAGCATCTGGCAGGTAAACACTGAGGAGGAATATCATGAAACAAAAGAATCATGATAGGCCTTCATTAATAAACAAAATAGAAAACAGCAGCGACAGATACGGTTGGCTTGTTCTTTTTATATATATTGCTGTCATGTCCTTTATCACCATTTTTCATGAGCCTTGGTTTGATGAGGCTCAATCGTGGATTATTGCCAGGGACGCTTCCATAAAAGATATTATCTTCTTAATACCGCATTATGAGGGGCACCCGCCTTTATGGCATTTATACCTTACTTTGTTTGCAAGGCCGGGGCTTCCTTATGAATTCGGCTTGAAACTGGCATCTATAATTGTTAACGCCGTGGCTATGGGTTTAATCATTTTTAAGGCGCCTTTCAAAAAAATAATCAGGTATCTCATTCCTTTTACCTATTACTTTTTCTTTATGTATGGGGTAGTGAGCAGATGCTACAGCTTCACAGTGCTTGGCTTTATCCTGATGGCTATAACATACAAAGATAAAGACTCCAAACCGTTTAATTACATTCTTTCAATGATGTTAGTTTGCGCCTCGACTGCTTATGGGATAATGTTTTGCGCAGGTGCCGCTATAGTTTGGCTGATAGAAATTGCTAAAGAAGATAAAAAACTAGGAAACTTTATTCCCAGGTTTGTGAAGGACAAGCGATTCGGGGCATTGGCAGTTTTATTTATTTTTGCTGTTTTTCTTATTCTTATAATAATGCCGAGAGAAGATACTTTCGCGACCAATCTGTCGGAATTTCAAAACCCATGGATTCTAAGGCTTTTCTACATGTTCATGGGGGCTCCTCTGGAGGCTTCTTTCTTCACTCCGATTACGGGCAACTATTCATTAATGTACTGTGACATCACACCAGGAATAATAATATCTATCATTGTTATGTTCGCAGTGCTGGGCAGTGTGCTATATGTGATAGGAAAGAGCGCTAAAAAGCTGGCTATTTTAATAGTGCCGTATTCTTTTTTCGCAGTGTTTGCAGGAAGCGTATATTTTACTGAACATCATGTAAATATTATTGCCTACTTTTTGCTGTTTTGGCTTTGGATATGCTTTGACAGTGAAGAAAAGATTGATCTTCCTGAAAAATTAAAATCTAAAATTCCACCTCAGGACATGTCACGGGCAAAGAAGCTGCTCTGGCTTTTTCCTGCCGCATTTGTCGGCATCCCGCTTTACTGGAATGTTGTGACATGCGTAATGGAGATACAGGTAAATTATAGTTCCGCTAAGGACATTGCAGAATTTATAACCGAAAACGAATTAGAAGACGACCTCCTGATGACGCAGTGGATAAGCGACACAGCCGGAACCGGCTTAGTTCGGACAAACATTAATGACCAGTTTGTACCTGCTGTATTAGCATATTTTGACGAAAATATTTTTTACACATTTAATGACGGAGATGACAGCCTCAGCTACAATACTCATATCCTGCCCACGCAAAGTGAAATAGACGCAGCATACAGCAAATGGAAGCAGCTGGGCGCCCCTGACATACTCATCGGAAGGCCTGATTTGTACTCAGTATTTCAAGATGAAGTTACTATGGATGATTACACGCTTGTTAAAGTAATAACTGAAAAACGCATTACAAAGGATGACTTTTTAAGGCTCGGTTCATTTGTTTACATTTATGCTCGAAACGACTTAGTTGATTACTATGAATTTGAGCCGCAGGACGAAGATTATTGGATTAATGTGCTTTTAGGAAAAGAAAAATTACCGTAAAAACACAAATGCTGAAATCAAGGATATCCTTTCTTTAATAGGTCTGCAAGTGAAGCAATCTTACTCTTTATTTAGTTAAGAAATTTTAATATTACTTTTAAGCCTAAAATCAATTGAGCTTGCTACGTATTATTAGTAAAGTTGTCAGTATCCTTTTCAAATTACTAAATCGGATAAGCTATAAATCAACTTGCAACTAATAGTTGCAAGTTTTCAATCAAAGATTGGTGGCGCAACCAATATATTAAATGTTATAATTTGCTTACAGAAGATGTGGAGGTAAAGTAATGGATATTCAATTAGCAGACAGATTAGTTAGCTTAAGGAGAAAAAATGGACTTTCTCAGGAAGAACTAGCAGATCAAATAGGTGTTAGCAGACAAGCAGTGTCTAAATGGGAACGCGGAGAATCGTCACCAGATACAAATAATTTAATAGCTCTCGCAAAGGTTTACAACCTGAAAATTGACGATATGCTTTATGAAGAAGATACAAATAAAGCACAAAAAAATCAGAATAATCAAGAATATACAAAAAGCGCGAAAAGCTGGGAAGATGAAAAAAAGAAGTGGAAAGGCCTTCCTTATCCCATAGTTGCAGTAGTCAGGCTTGTTTTTTTAACCAAGGAACTTTTTAGCTCTAAAAAATAAAAATATCACACAGCATAAAAAATACATTTACAATAAAAAACCTCCGCACATAACATAATGCGGAGGTTTTTAGTTCTTATCTTCCCTGCCTATTCAGACTGATAAACATATCCTGGTAAAAGGCCTGCAGGTTATACAATCCTTCGGGAACATTTATTATTGCCCCCTCGCCTTCCTCAGATATCCTTAAATACCCATTCTGTAAATCATCGAGTGACGAATTGAAATACACCTGCTTGTTCTCGAAGTACTCCGGATTAAAAACATATACTGCGGGCATCATATCCCAGGCAATGAAATAATTATTGCCAGTATTAACCTTGTTTAAGGCTGTCCAGAAAACACTGAAAAACTTCCACGTTACAGGAAAATTCTTTAGCTTTTGAAAATCTTTAAACATAAACAAAGCATCACTGCAGGCCTGCTCAGTCAGTATGGTGATGTTCGCTCCACTGTTTAAAACAGTGTATGCAGCTTGATGGTCAGATGAAAAGTTAAATTCATCTATCTGTTCATCTCCCAATATAAGCTCACCTGTTTGTCCGCCCATAATAACAATCTGTCCTACATTTTCAAAAAACTTATTGTCCACTTCATATGCAGCCTGCAGGTTTCCCAAAGGCCCTACAGCAATAATCGTAACTTCCCCCGGGTATTTAGCCACTGTTTCTGCCAAGAACTTTGCAGCCTCTGTAACGCCCTCATATGCGCTTTGTTCGCCTTGATACGCAGGGATATCTGTCCGTCCCGCTTTTTCCAGCATGTTAACAGTATACTTATGGTCATACGCTGCGTTGCCAAAAGTTGTAGTTACTCCCAATAGTTCTGCTTCCGGTTTACTGAGAAGATAACTCAGAACCAGGCCGTCATCAACTTCACCAAATGAGCCCAGGCTATTGTCGCAGTCTAATATGATCTTTACTTTTTCTTCGTCAGCCACATTGTAGGTTTCTTTAACATAGTCAATGCTATTACTGTTATTTAATATCATTACTGCAAAAAAACCAATAAGCGCCACTGCCGCAATAAGGACAATTATAAATATCCCTTTAAATATGCTTTTAATTACTTTCACTTTTCCGCCTCCGCAAGTATGTAATGCCGTCTTTTACTATATATTCTTTATTTCTCTTAATAAAACATTATATTATTAATTCTTTTATTGAATTTATAAATCAACTTTCTGCTGGCCTTCAATAACAAAAACTTTATTCCCTTGGTTTATTCCGTGAACAATGTCTATTATTTTCACAGTATCAGTTTTGGCCTTTGGCTCAATTATATATACATATTCGTTTGTGTCATCGTTTACGCTGTCAATGCTAACCAAGTAAAAAGCCTTTGAAAATTTCTCAATCTGATCTTCCAGCATATCTTTTTTTATGTCTTTATTGAGGTGGACTTTAAGCACTTTGTCATTTATATCTTTGTGTCCGAAATTAGTGTAATGCAAAAGCAGAATGTAGAGGCACTCAATCAATGTAAACATGCCGCCCAAAACGAAAAACCTTGTGCCAAACGCCATGCCCGCCGCCATAGCAAAGAAAATGAAACCCAAATCCTTTGGGGACTTCATGGCAGTCCTGAACCTGACAATGGACAGAGCTCCCACCAGCGAGAACGCCCGCGCAATGTTGCTTCCCACAACCAGCATTATTACAGCTATTGTCACCTGCATTATTACAAGGGTCTGCACATATTCCTGCGAATAGCTTACCCCTCTGTGTACCTTTTTGTATGTCCAGCCAATAATCAGTGCCGACACAAAGCTCAATCCCATTACTATTAAAGCATCAACTAAAGTAAAGGTTGATGTAAGGTCTGCAAAAAGTTCTGTTTCTTTTAGTAGTTGATCCATAAAATTCTCCTGAAATTAATAGTTTTCAAACAAGGTCTCCACCCCAAGGCAGTATTTTGAAACCCTGTTGGCCTCCAAATTATGTTTTTGTATTACACGAATAAGCCACATTGGCACTCGCTGGTCTGCTTTTATCTCCATCACCGCATAAGATGGGTGAATCATATATTTCTGGTTTTGCTCGTCCTTATGCCTGCTGCATTTTAAATTAGTGTCGAATGTCACTCGAAGGTCGCCTTCATATATTCCCGCAAAAGCCCTCCTCATGTAACAGACATTCAGCTTGGGCACCAATGCGTAAACAGAAAGTAGATATTCAATCTGCTCAATTACACCTCTTTGCTCCATATGAAACTGCTCTGAGGCTAAGGCCCCCTCCCCCAAAGCATGAGCGTCGCTATCCGGCAGCATTACCCTCTTTTTCATAACTGTTGAATTGTATCGCTGCTTTATTTCAAAAAATGAATTTTCGCGGTCAGCAGCGTATTTTCTAAGCCTTAGTTTCTGCCGGAATTTCTGTCCGTCAGCTTTTTCATGGTAAAATTTAAAATCCTGCGTGTCATAATAAAGGCTGCTGATTTTATACATTCCATCCATTCCGTTTTCATCAGGCTTTACGTAATTTTTTATCGCCTCTATTATCTGATACATGGTTTTTACATGCACCAGGTACTTAAGCTCCCATCTGTTGAACATTTGCTTATTAGTGCTCATCGGTCACCTGCGTTTATCTGCTCTGTTAAGCCCATGCCGCTGTATCTGCCTGTCTGCACCTCATGGTAATATACGCTGTAAACGGACGCGGCAGTACAATTATTAAAAGTTATGTTACTTCCTTCGTTTTCGTTATATATATCCAGCAGGCAGTTTTCCAGAGTAAAATATGATTCATCGTCAGCATCTACAGGTGTTTCATTTGCCATTATTATTGTATCCTCCGCGCTGCCTCTTCCGCCGCTTTCATATTTGTCGTTTTTATGGTAAAGGTTAATTCCTATATTGTTATTTGTTATAGAACAGTTTTGTATAACAGGCTCCGATAAATCCTTTATCTCTATTCCTATAGTGCAGCTGTCTATTATGTTATTGTATATTACAGGGTTTGATTTTTCTCCGACGGATATTCCTTTATCACCGCTTTTTTCTATGTAATTGCCCTGTATGGTTAATGATGATGTCATAAGGTCTATGGCGTCGTTACCGCTGCCTGAAAAATAGCAGTTTTGTATTACGCCTTCTGATATATCCATGTCAATAGCGTCCGAGCTTGCGTTCACAAAAGCACAGCTATCAGCAAACAGATATCCCTGCTTCACATTAAGGGCATCATCCCCCACACAATTGTAGGATATTTTGCTGTCTGTTATTTTAAGTGTGGTGTTGTAAGCCGAGACCATGCCTGTATACATTGCGCCGTCATATTGAGCAGGAACCCCGCCGTAGGATATGTACGCACCGTTTATTTCGTGTACCGCATCGGCATTGTAGTGGCCCTGCAGAGCCAGAACTCCCCAGGGGTGTGCTCTGTCATACGCTGTTATTATTACCGGCATTCCATCGGTTCCGTTAATTTTAAGCTCGCCGAAAACTATTATATTCACACCCTCAGTCAGCTTAAGCACAGCGCCTTCATTTATTACAAGCTGTTGATTCTTGTTTATTACAATGTCTTCATTTATTATGTATTCGCCTGTGTCAAATATTATGTCATTTCTTTGGCCTTCTTTTTGTATTTCCCAAGGATGCGTTGTGTAAAGTGACTTATCCGCAAAATATACTTCACTTGTTTCGGTGCATTTTACATTACCGTTTGTAACATTGTTTACGGCACAGATGCCTGTTATATTAACATCACCAGTTATTATATATGTATACTCAGGAGAGCCGACAGTATCCGCCGGAGGGGTTGTTCCATTTTCCAGTTGTGCGTACTGCAAATCCAATAAAACCGGATAAACTTTTTCGTCATCCAGCATAACAGTGTTTTGTTCTATTGTAAAACTTACAGCCACATCTTCCCTGTCTAAAACTCTGTTAAAATTAATATCTCTATATATTTCCAATCCATTTTCAGGCTGGCTTTCCAGTTCAATAATTTCTATCCTTGCTCCGGCTGTTCCGTCAATTTCTACATTGAACAGAGTATCGCCTTCATTTGTTTTGCTGCTTGTGTATTTTATTTCAGTGGCTGATAAAGTATCGTTAATAAATTCGTATCTGTTTTCAACCCATTCCAGCATTTGTTCATACGCTTCATCAAAATCACTGTTAGTAAAGTCTCTGCTGAAGTTGCTGCCTATCAGATAGTCTTTATAAATGTCCGCATAAATGTCTTCCTTAATCAAGTCATACGCATCATCAACCATTTCTGTCATATCCGTCATAGTTACTATTTGGGTGATTGCCTCATATAGTTTTGAATACATAATATCAGCATATTCAGGGTTTTTTAATATGATTTTATCAAGATCATTTAAGGACCTGTAAATAGGCCTTTGGTAATCAACAAATGTAAATCCGTCAAGGTCCCACAGAATAGGTTCAAACTTTCCGCTGGATGGGTCCCAATATAGTTTTTGGTTGTGAACGTTGTCCGTGTGAAAACTGGCAACTATGTTCATGCAAGCTCTCCAGTTAAGGTACTTGTCTATGTCAATCAAATTTTCAATTTCATAAGAAAAAGGTTCTTCCTGGTTACCCTCGACAAACTCAATCAAATTATACAGCATAGTAAAATCATCGGATGCTATATTATTATTTTCTGCCATCTTTTCCCACACACCTATGTTTTCGGTTTGCCACAGCTGAGCTTCCATATACCCTTGGTTTTTATCTTCTTCATCCACCCACACCAAGTCACCGCAGTAAATCTCAGAGGGCAGTTTATTGTTATTCCTCAGAAAATATTCATCCGTTTGAGCCATGTTAATAGATATCCCCATATATTTGTTATTGACGAACACTCTAACAGGAATAGAATCGGTTGAGAGCACACCCATCTTTTGCCCCAGCAGAAAACTAAGGTAATCAATCATTGCCGACTTTTCAAAAGGATTTACCAAATTTATTTTTCTGGCGCCGTTTATCAACTCGTCTTTTTCTGTTTTTATACGCCACGATTTTTGTGTAAAGTACCAATGCCATGTGTTGGCACCTCTGAAGCGCAGTTTTACTTCCTGCATAGAGCCGTCGTTGTATTTCAAATATCCATCCATTTCCTCAAATCCGCTTTGAGGCAAGTTGGATATCAATTGATTATAATTATATTCGTCAATATAAATGTAGTAAGAATCCAGCGGGCTTTCGCTGCTGACATCTCTCGAAGTAATTATATTCACACCCTGAGATAAGCTTTCCACATAGCCTTCCCAAAGCAAATCCATTAATTTATCGTACTGCCGCTTTATTTCTTCTTTTGCCGACGCTTTTTCTGAACCAAATAAATTTTTCAGTTCGCTTATCGTGTTTGTAATCGGATTTGATGTGTCATATCCGATCGGGCTGTAGGATTCAAAAACACTGTATTCCCTTATAAGATTTCCCGAAATAAAAAAAACAGGTGCGTACACTAAAAGAACTATTAGCAATATTATTATGCTTCTGCGCTTCCTCTTAGTCATACACTGATTCCCTTGCCTGTTACTCGGTTTTAATTTGGTGTTTAAACAAATGATACTTTTGATATTATATCACAGCTTTATGTTAAATGCACGTTAATGGGCGCATTGTTTTCTTATGTGAATTGTGTTTTTACCAGGCTGCCAAACCATAATTTAATAGCGAAATATGAAATGTTTCATATGAAAAGAGGATGCCCCTTATTGAAGAAAACACCCTCTTGATAAATAGGCATTGCTGCCTCTTAAAAATGCACCAGTTTTTTTGCCTGCACTTTTTGCACCGACGCATCTGCTTTAAGCTTTTCTAAATCCATGCCGTAGCGCTTTAGGGCATTTTGCAGGATAATCTTAACCAGCTCATCGTATGATATGCCGTTGCTTTGGGCCAGCATAGGCAGGTCGCTGTACCCCGGAGCCAGGCCCGGCAGCGGGTTTATTTCAATGAAGTGCAGCTCATTGTCATCAGACAGCCTGAAATCGATTCTGGCCACGTCCTTGCAGTCCAGTATGTTAAATATGTCCCTTGCGGCGTTTGTCATCACAGCCTCCTCCATGGGAGTAAGGCACGCCGGGCATACATAGTTTACTTTGTCGTCATAGTCCTGCTTAACGCTGTAATCATATATACTGTTATCGCTTTTTTGCAGAAACTCCACTTCCATAGGCTTAAGCACATTCAGGTCGTCGCCGTTGCCAAGTACGCCCACAGTGAATTCTCTGCCCTTTATATATTCTTCCACAAGTATGGGCTGTTTGTACATGTCCCAAAGGTTCAGAACCACTATTTTAAGTTCCGCCGCGTCATTAACTACGGATATCTTGGATATGCCCTTGCTTGAGCCTTCTGCGTTAGGTTTAACAATAAGAGGAAACTTCAGCCCTGGGTTCAACTTGAAATTTTCGCTTTTTATCACCTGAAATCCAGGAGTTTTAATGCCGCCGGACATGACCACCTGCTTGGTTAATGCCTTATCCAAGCAAACACTCAGTGTGGTAGCATCAGAGCCTGTGAACTTTAAATTATAGAAATCTAATAATGCCGGAACCTGAGCCTCACGGCTTCTGCCGTTTGCGCCCTCTGCGATGTTAAAAATGATATCTAAACGAGAGTTAATTAGTTTTTTAGGTAACGATTTGTTTACCTCCAAAAGTTTAACATTATATCCTGCGTCATTAAGGGCCTTTTTTATTGCCTTAATTGTCGCAAGGCTGTCAAACTCTGCTTCTTTTTCGGATTTACTTCTCTTTAAATTGTAAGTAAACCCTACAGTGGGGGGAGGAATTTTATCATCAGTTTTTACAGCCATATTCTTCACCTCTTTCAAAAAAATTTAACATAATATATAATTATGATTGCAAATAATATACCTATTATTTTAAAAAGTCAATATGTTTTTTTCATTTATTTTACGTGTTGAAAATGTACATTTTGACTGTATTTTTTTAAATGAAAAATGACAGCCTTTTGGGGCTGTCAAGAACAGTTGAATATACTATAGTATTTTACTTTTTGTCGTCATATTCTGATGCATCCTGTCGTCTGTAATCGTCGTAATACGAGCCGCAGTTTTCACAGAAATAGTGCTCATGATTCATTAGTTTCCCTAGTCCATTTTCTGCAAATTTTGCATACGAATAAGGTCTTTCTTTTCTCATTGCTTCAAAAACAACCCTCCATCTAATACTTTCATCACTTCATCAACTACTTCCTCAAGGTCTCTGTCTTTTTTAAAGAATACATACCTTAAGCCGATGAAGTTGACTATACCCATAAGCAAATAAGCTATAACTTCGTTGTCCCACTCGCCTATTTCATCATTAACATAAGCCTTATCAAGGCCTTTTCTGTAGTGAGCCGCAAAGTTAGTATAGTAGTCAATAAACAAATTCTTGTCTATGTATAGAGACTCCCATATTATCTGATAAATATACGGGTGCTCCTCAATTGTCTGAAGGAAGTGAAGCATACCTACTTTTTCCGCCTCGCGCCTTGTTTTGCAGTCAAGTTCTTTTATCTTCCTCACTATTTCACTACGCAAAAGATGGCTGTAATCGTTAAGAAGATAGCAATACAAAGTAAACTTATCCTTAAAGTAAATATATATTGTTCCGGGCGCGACTTTAGCCTTCATGGCTATATCATTTATTGATGTGTCGTAATAACCTTTTTCGCCAAAAAGCCTTTCCGCAGACTTCATTATTTTATTGCGGGTTGCAATTCCCCTTTTGGTTTTAGGTTCATTTACTTCAATCTTTGTCATTGCTTTCTCCTTTATTTAGGACAAGATGGAAACATTCTATCATAAAAAGCTTTTGCTTGCCACTATATAGTTATTTGCTCATCAGATAAATTGATAAATCCGAGTACTAATGACACAAAAAGGTATGGCCT
>CAZDZB010000016.1:0-24202 GCA_964509795.1 uncultured Christensenellaceae bacterium
TTTAGCCTATTTGGAGACGTCGGGGGGTTCGGGTTTTAACTACCTTTCCCCGCCAGAGGCGTATCCGCAAGGATGCGCCTTTACTTTGCTTCTCCACGCGATAGCCCAGCGATAGTTGATTAGAAAACGAAGTCCTTCGGCCTTGCGAAGCAAGGAATCAACAAATAGCGGTGCATGTAATAAAAAGTATTTCGGCATTAATCCTACTTCTCCGCCAGAGCGATGTTTTTAAAAAACATCGCTATTTTATTTTTACACACGAAAGCTAGGATGCATAGGCGGACAGCAAATTCTTCAGGCATTTGTGACCAGCCACACAGCGATAGTTAATTAGGAAACAAAGTTCTCCTGTTTTGCGAAGCAGTGAATCAATAAATAGCGATGGATACAATAAAAAGAATTTCGGCACTAATACGTCTTCTAAGACAGTAATTCTATTAGCAAACAACGTAGTCCTTGTAAATATAAAAGACACCTATATATCTAGATGCCCTTAATAATTACTGTCAATTTACTTCTTAATACCTTATTAGTCTTTTATGTATAATAGCTGTTCTATATAATCATTAAAATCCTGATTAACTATATTATATTGTTTTTCGCCATATCTCACAGTAATAAAATCGCCTACGCCAACCCAAAATAATAATTCTGAATCATTGTTAAAAGTTATTTTCCCACTAATAGGGTGAGTCGTACCAGACTCCTGATCTTCATGCATCTTATATTTATTAAATCTGTTAATAGCCTCTGAAATTTCATCTTCATTTTCATAGGCTGTCAAAACTAATGCAGCTTCATTAGATTCAAGATTTTTTATTGATATTTCTTTAACATCACTTGGGTTCAATTCTTTAGGCAGGCTTTTATTAAAGGAACATCCACTTATTAGCAAAACTATAATAATCACAATAAAAAGAATTTTTCTGGATTTCATTTGATATTTCTCCTTATCAAAATAATTTATTTTATTATACCATAAAACAAATTACGACAGCCATATTTTATAGTGTCTTGCTAATTAGTTAAGTAATATCTTAGGTTTTCTCCGTAAATAGCCCAAATACATATGGAATAGAAACAATAATCCTTATACCCATACTTTTCTCCTTAGCCGAATTAATTCTCATTTGTATACTATTTTAATAGCATCTCTATTTCTGACTGCTACTGCGATAATTTTAGTATTTTTCAGAATAAAAGACAAAATAATATTATTTAACAGGCTTAAAAGACTAAATATTATGATTTATACGTTTCAGCGACAATTCAAAAGCAAAGGCAAAAATGCTTAATCCGGCAATTAATAAAAACGGGAACAAATTCATATGAATATTATTAAGTACCAGCCCTGCCAAAGGCGGCATCACCGCGCTTCCTACATATGCAGCAGCCATCTGAAACCCTATAATAGTTTGCGAAGCATTTCTTCCGAATGATTTTGGCGTTTCGTGAAGCATTGCCGGGAAAACAGGAGCCAGCCCTAAGCCTATCAAAACAAAGGGGAGCCCCAAAAATTCATTAGATAGCGGAACAAAAAATAATATCATGCCTGCAAATGCCGCAGCAATACCCATCCGTATGATAGATGGATTTTTCATTTTAAAGGATATAAACCCTGAAACAAACCGCCCCGCTGTGATGCTGCCGTAATAAAAAGCAATCCATTTAGCCGCTGTATCGGGAGCAAGCTGATGCTTTGCTACCAAAAAGCTGGCTCCCCACAATCCAATTGAAAGTTCAACAGCACAGTAAAACAAGAATGCTGCCAGCGATAGGCTTAATCCCTTGGTTTTTAAAATATTAATACTTGTTTTTGTCTCATCATTTGTTTGTTTAAGGGGTTCAGTTTTCCGGTGTTTCTTCCACACAGGAAGGCTGAGAAACAATATTACTGCCAAAGACAGCTGAATAATCGCTACGGTCCTGTATCCTCCTCGCCATGAAAGAGCGTTGCCTAAATATATAGACATAATCACAGGCCCCAGCGTTGCGCCAACTCCCCAGAATGAATGCAGCCAGTTCATATGATGTGCTTTAAAATTAAGCGCTACAAAATTATTAACCGCCGCATCCACAGAGCCCGCGCCAAGGCCAAGAGGAATGGCAAGCAGCACGAGCCACAAAAAACTTTGAGAAAACCCAAAGCCCAAAAGAGCAGAGCCCGTCATAAGGCAGGAAATAAATACAACTTTCCCCGTTCCTAAATGTCTGACTACAAATCCACTGGATAGGCTGGAAACAACGGTTCCGCCTACTATGATAAATGATATCACTCCCGCCGATTCCAGCGGAATTCCCCATTCTGTATGTATCAAAGGCCATGCCGTTCCCAAAAGGGCATCCGGCAGGCCAAGGCTGATAAAAACCAAATAAATAATAATTAAAAGTATAAAAGTACCCATATCACCTGTTACTTATCGCAAAATAAATTCCGCCTACAGCCTGCGCAAACTGTGCGACTGAATAGTCAGGATGCGCTTTCAGCTGCTTCATTAACGGTGTGTTTGCCAAGTCAGAGTCTGCTACGCTAAGCTTCAATTCCGGCGCAATTTTTTTTGCCCCTTCCTGCATAAGCTTAAAGCAGGTTTTGTTCTTTACTACTCTTCCGAACAGCACTCGCTCTTTAGTCAAAGGTTCAAGAATCTGTTCGGTCTCCATCCAAACAATTGCAATATGTTCTCCGATTTCCCTGAATATCCGCTTACATACCGGGCAGTCCTCTCTGTCAGGCAAAGACATTACAAACTCCAAAAATGGTTTCCTTAAATCAACCGGTTCAGTCGGCACATACAGCCCGCCGTTTCTTTCCACAATAAATCCCTTCTCAAACATTTCTATATATAAATCCGGGCGTTCTTTTTTGAAATACTTAATTGCTAGGCGGAATACTCCATACTGGCTTGTGGATTTTTGTACCGTTCCAGGTACATCTGTATTGAAATTCTTAACCGAGCGTAAATCATCACATTCAAATTCGCGCTGGCTGTAGCTGCCCAAATCCACAACATAATTGTAAGCTTCCAGTGGTATCTCCGGAATGCAGCCTTTTTCATCCACCCATCCTGAGCCAAGCTCCGTACCCAGCGTGTGGGCGAACACACCATCTTTTACGCGCTCTTCTCCCTCACCAAAGGCCAGCTCAACTGCCGCTGTGTATGCGGCCATCGGTCCGTCGTTTGTGATATTCACCCTGCCTTTTTCTGTGCATTGTTTAGCAAGCGTTTCATCCAAATCTCTTAATTTGCGGAATTGTTCCTCAAAATCAATTGAATGGTTATTACGTATGCTCTTGACTTTTGATACTTCACCGCCCACAATTTTATTACGCACGACAACATCAGGAAAGCACATACCTATTCCGTCAAACAGCACTATTCTGTCTTTATAAAGGCTTTCTCCAAATTGAACACATTTTTCAACATCCGATAGTTTAGCATGTTTATCAAGGGCAATTTCCAACTGTCGTTCCATCATTCCGTTGCCGCCTAATCTGTCGAATGTGACCTTAATTCTCATTAACTTTACCAATTCTGCCATCGGATTAATAATTTCTTCAATCAATGGGTAACTCGCCGGATACCAGTCAAATTCTTTGAAGCAAATTATTTTATCATCTTCTGAAACAGCAATTTTTATGTCAGTACCGCCTATATCAATGCCGCACATTAATCCTTTCAGATTTTTAACAGTAGAAATATAGTTTATTGGCTTAACTTCTTTATCTTCTTTTGCCATAATAGGATTATAATTAACTATATCATCAAGTTCAATACTAAACTTCCCACCATAAAGGGCCTCATTCAAATGGTCAGCAACATTGATGCTTCGCGCATAGTATTTTCTCTTTTGCTTGTCTTCGTAAATTCCGAAAACTTTATCCAGTTTTTTCACCAGCTTACTTATCTGTTCATTTTTTTTATCGTAATAAACCGTCAATTTTTTCCCGCCCAGAGTCGAAACGATATTATAAATTTTGCCGAAGAAAAAATCCTCGACTAAAGATTTCTCTTCAAATGATGACGGCAGGTTAAAGCTGAAGTCTTTGCTCACTCCCTTTTCAACAAGTTCCATCCTTAAGAAAATACTTGATTTTTCCTCTAACTCATTAAAGGTCTTTTCAACATCAGTTATATAAACTGTCTCATCTTTTTCTGCCGCATAAATAAAATCCTTTATCGTCATGCTACTCCTCCATTATATCAGAAACTATTTTCCTTTTCACTCTAATTAATTCTTCGCTCAGGGGCTGCGTGCCTTTACCTACTAAATATTTTTCATTAAGCGTGTCAAACTTATTTGCTGCCAGCGGGTTGTAATTAAGCAATTCTATATCAACGTTTTTATCCGTTTTATGCACAAATTCAGAAACATCTCTTATGTTTTCATCATCGTCCGTATACCCAGGAATCAATGGGATACGCACGCATATTTTTGCACCGGCTTTACACAATGCCCGAAAGTTACTCAGAATTTTTTTGTTGCTGACGCCCACCACAGCTTTATGCTTTTCATCATCAAAAATCTTTATATCAACGAAGAACTGATCAACCAGCGGCACAAACCGCATTATGACTGCTTCATCAGCGTAAAGACAGGTTTCAATCGCCGTGTTTACTCCGTTTGCTTTGCAAAGTTCTAATATCGATAAACTGAAATCGGCCTGCATTGTCGGGTCACCTCCTGAAAGGGTTATGCCGCCTTTTTCAAAATAGAAAACTTTATCTTTAATTATTTCCGCATAAACTTCTTCTGCAGTTGCCTCTCTCCCGTCGAATTTTATCGCACCTGTCGGGCATGCTTTTATGCAGTCAGCATTCAATGTACATGCGTTTTTATCTATATTAATTTTGTCATTCTCAAGTGTAAGAGCATTTTGGCTGCAAGCAGCTGTGCACGAAGCGCAGCGCACACACAATGATGAAAACCAAACAAGTTCGATTTCTCTTTTTCTTCCTTCCGGGTTGTGGCACCACGGGCATCTCAAAGGGCATCCCTTAATAAAAACCGTAGTCCTTATACCGGCTCCGTCATGTATCGCAAAGCGTTTAATATCAAATATTATGCCTTTGTTTTTAGAATCCATCGTAGCAGGTCCTTGCGATAATCTCATCCTGCAAATCCGGTGCAAGCTCTGTAAAATATGCAGTATATCCTGCCACCCTTATTGTAAGGCTTTTGTATTCTTCAGGATTTTTCTGTGCTTTCAGTAATTCTTCTTTTGTAATTACATTGAACTGAACATGAGTGATTTTGAGCTCAACAAATGCTCTTAGTAAATCCACAAATTTCATTAAGTCATTTTCGTTTTTAAATATATCAGGGGAGAATTTCATGTTTAAAAGAGTTCCGTTGCTGCCCAGCATTGAGTCCACTTTTGAAACAGATTTCAAGTGCGACGTCGGCCCGTTTACATCGCGCCCATACACTGCCGATAGCCCTCCGTCAGCCAGCGGCTGCCCGGCTTTTCTTCCGTCCGGCGTAGCCCCGACATTAGCACCCATTGGCACGTGCGCAGAAACCGTGTACAGGCCGGTATGGTATACCCCTCCTCTTGCATTTTTTAATCCTGTAAATTTATCTGCAAAATACTTTATCCATTTATACGCAATATTATCTACCCAGTCTATATCATTGCCGTATTTCGGAGCTTTGTTCAGCATCTTCTGCCTCAGCAGTTCATCATTCACATAATCTTCCCTTAGCGCCTTCAAAAGCAAATTCTTATCAACGCTTTTCTCATCGTAAACCAATGTTTTTATCGCCGCCATACTGTCAGCTATGTTTGCCGGCTGAATAGCCTGAATTCCCGATAAATTATATTTTGCTCCGCCTGCTGTGACATCAATGCCTTTTTCCATACATCCATCAATTACAGATGATAAAAACGCAGACGGTAAAATATCCGCATGAAGTTTTTCAACTATTTCGCAGCTTTTAATCATACGGTCAAAGAAAAAGTCAATTTGCTGAACCAACGCTTTTTCCAGGTCTTCATATGTATCAAAATCCGCCAGTGTGCCTGTTTTTGCTCCCATTTGCTTTCCTGTTAATAGGCAAACCCCGTCATTGAGCGCAAGTTCCAAGGCCTTAACCAAATTAAACATTGCGGCGTCGCTCCACCCCAATGCGTTGCCATGAGTCGTAAGTTCAACACATCCTACTATTGCGTAGTTTACCGCATCGGTTTCTTCAATTCCTTTGTTCATCAGCGCAGGGATTACCGACTCATCATTAAACACCTGAGGCATGCCGCTGCCTTTGCCTATTACCTGAGCACATCGCTTTAGAAATTGTTCAGGCGAGCCCGAATATATACGTGCTGATAAATTCGGCTGGGGAAGGCCAAGATGCTCCTGTGCTTTCAAAAACAAGTAGGAAAGCTCATTGGACGCATCCTGCCTGTCATTTGTCTGCCCGCCTATTGCCACATTGAATCCAATAGGGAAACCTGCAAAATATTTCGCGCTGTTAGCGCTTCTTAAATATACAATCTGATTAAATTTAAGCCATAGGCTTTCTACAAGCTCCAAAGTATCAGAATAATCAATTACTCCGCTGTCCATGTCTTTTTTTAAATACGGTAAAAGATATTGGTCCATTCTCCCTGGTGAAAAAGATGACGCATTTGATTCCATCTGCAAAATAACGTATAAAAACCATGTGGACTGCAAAGCCGTGCGGAACCCATTAGCTGGAGCTGATTTTATTTCATCACAAGTGGCTGCAATGTCCATATATTCCCGTTTTTGCTTTTCATCATCTGTCTTTTCCGCCATTTTTTTTGCCAACTGGGCATATCGGTCAATAAACATAACCGCCCCTTCAAGCACAATCTGCATTGCTTTATAAAATTCCGCTTTTTCAGGTTTGCATGTTTTTATTTTGGCCCTAACATCTTCCAACAATCCTGAAGGGCCTTTCTTGAGCCACATCTGGGTATTCGGACAGATGTGTCCCTGAGCATGGTCTGTCTGGTTTATCTTTGCTACCTTGCCAATCAAAGATTTTTCTTCGCCAATTATTTCATTAACCTTGTCTTCTAAGGTTTTGCCTTTCCAATAAGGCAAAATCTCTTTTCTGAATATTTCAATATCCTCAGGTTTTACTTTGAATTTATCCTGAGGCCTGTCATAAAGCGTTTCCAGCTCATCATTTACCCATGAAATTCCTGATTCCGGAAATATTACTCCCGCGCGAACGCCGGATGTTCTGTTTCCCACAATTAATTCATTTGGATCAATTCGTATTTCAATCTGCTTTAATGATTCGTAAAGCCCAAGTGCCCTCTTCATTGTTACGGACTTATCTTCGTTGTTTTTGTATACCTCCGTAATAATCCGCGCTTGCTCTATTGAAGCATACCTCTGCTCGTCCAGCATGCTTTTTTTAAGCTGCTTAATTCTAAGC
Source organism: uncultured Christensenellaceae bacterium (assembly GCA_964509795.1). Lineage (GTDB taxonomy): Bacteria > Bacillota > Clostridia > Christensenellales > UMGS416 > JAFGUF01. The sequence goes on from CAZDZB010000016.1 coordinate 7,411, forward strand.
GTCTGGTCCAGCCTTTGAATCTTTTCAATATATTCTTTCATTGTCACATCTCCTATAAGCCTGTAATGGCTGATTTGCCTACTCGTACGGATAACATTCTACACGTATATTATAAAGCACCATATTCGAGAAAATAACCGTCAATTACCCACAAAAGGTATCTTAAACTGAACATAAGGGATTATTGCCTTATATTATTAGTTGTTAGAATAAATTTAAGCAGTGGTGGTTACTTAAAATAAACAATATATCCTATGAATTTCATGCAGTGATTAGCTTTGCAAATGTTGTATTATACTTTTTCATTTGCTGAATAATTTTGTTTTATTACTCCATCGCTTTCTTAAAAGCTGCAAGCATCACTTCTTTATTCGCCTTCCTGCCTGTCCACATTTCAATATTAATTGCCGCCTGGTTAATCAGCATGCCTGTTCCTGTGTTCCATCTTGCGCCTTTTGCATCAGCTGCCCTCAAGAAAGGTGTTACGGCAGGATTAGGGATAACATCCTGTACAAACATGCCTGCGCGTATCGTATCAAGATCAATGTTTGGTATATCGTCAATATTCGGATATAGTCCTATCGGTGTGGCGTTAATCAAAATATCAGTATCTTCAGGAACCTTAAATGTTTCTTCCCAAGAAATATATTTGCTTTCTTTGGCAATGTTTTTTAATACTTTCATAAGGCTTTCACCAATTGCGGCATCTTCCGGACGGTTAACGATTGTAATGCTTCCGGCTCCCGCAAGGCTAAGTTCCACGCTTATGGCCCTGGCTGCTCCGCCTGCTCCTAATATTACAATCTTCTTGCCCTTAGGGTCTACGTTGTTTTGTGCCAGAGACTCCATGAAACCTTTTCCATCGGTATTTTCCCCGAACAATTTGCCGTTATTATTCACAATTGTATTTACTGCGCCTATTAATTCCGCGCTTTCTGAAAGCTCATCCAAATATTTGAGTACATTTATTTTGTGCGGAAGCGTGCAGTTAATTCCGCGCATTTTAAAGGCCTTAAGCCCTTCTATCGCTTTTCCCAAATCTTCAGGCTCAACATCAATCGTCAAAAACCGCCAAAGATCCAAACCCATGTCTTTAAATGCCGCTTCCTGAATAACTACACCGGGGTTTTCCGCAACGGGATGCCCAAAGACACCGACTAAATTATCTAAATAATTCTGTTCTTTCATGGTACTTTCCTTTCTACTCAACGACTCCCTTTTGGTTTATTCTATTTACCTGTTCTCTAGGTATACCTTTAATCATTATACCAAACTATTTTTGCTCTTTTTTATTAAACGGCTTCGCGTTTGCGCTTTCTTGAATAGCTGTCCAGGCTTATAACCAAAACTATAACCATGCCGGTAACCAAATACTGCACATACGGCGCAACACCAAGCATATTCATTACATTTTGTATTATTGCAATAAGCAGAAGCCCGATTGCTGTTTGAGGAATTCCGCCGACACCGCCTGCCAGCGATGTGCCGCCAACTACAACTGAAGAAATTACTGTCAACGCTGTTAATGAGCCGTATGTTGAAGAACCGGAGTTAAGTTTTGATGACAGTAAAACCCCTGCAAGCGCAGTAAGTACGCCGCACAAAACATATGTTGATGCCTTAATGAGCTTAACATTAATGCCGGAATATTCCGCGACTTCGTAGTCTCCTCCTATCGCATAGCAGTTTCTTCCGAATTGTGTATATCTCAGAAGTGAATATGTAAGCGCAAACACAATAAGCATTATCACAACCAGGTTGGGCACTCCTAATATCACTTTCCCGTTTCCAATCATCATAAATTTCATATTAGTTGGTGAAATAGGGTGAGCGTCTGTAATCTGCATCGCCAGTCCTGTAAGTATTATTCCCATTGCAAGAGTAATTATAAATGGTTCCTTTTTTCTGTATACCACGAAATATCCGTTAATTACCCCAATAACTGCTCCGACTAACACTGCGCATATAATCGCAAGCCACGTGGGCAGCCCGGAATTAATCAATTTGATAACAGTAATGCCTGCTACTGCCAGTGTGCCGCCCACAGACAAATCAATGCCCTGGGCAATTATAACCATAGTGATACCGAACGCTACAATCATATTTATAGTTGCTGAGTTAACCATGTCAAATAAATTGTAAGCTGTATAGAAATTCGATTTAACGAATATCATCGCTATAAGTATAATGATGATGGCGATAAACGCTTTCTGTTTTGTCACAATGTAACTTAATTTTTTTGCGAATCTATTTCTGTTCATCATTATCCCCTCCTAATTAGAACCGCTGTTATCAAACAATATAACCAGCAGTAATACAGCTCCACGCATCATATACTGCATATAAGGCGATACCCCAAGCAGATTCATGCAGTTTGACAACAGAATAACCATCAATGTACCAAGTACAGTTCTTAAGACACTGCCCTTCCCTCCGGTTAGAGCTGTACCGCCAAGTACAACTGCAAGTATTGCGTTTGTCTCATACCCGGTGCCGATAACAGGCGATGCGGTAGTTACACGGGAGAAAAGAATGATTGAGCCTATACCTGCCATAAGTCCGCTTATTGTATAAATGCTGACGATGCTTTTCTTAATCGAAATACCGGCCAGCCTGGCTGCAGTTTTGTTTCCCCCTGTCAGGCTTATTGACCTGCCCATATACGTTTTACTTTGAAAAATAAAAAGTATTGCGCACACCACTACAAAAATCAAAAATGAAACTGAGAAAAATCCTAACGTTCCTTTTCCTATAGCAGTAAAAACCGAATAATTTACCTCTATGTATTTGAAATGTTTGGTCATGCCTCCTGTATAAATCAATCCGATTGCCTGATACACCTGCCACATGCCGTACGTTATAAACAATGCCTCGGCCTGGGTGATAGCGCCGGTAACCAGCACAATCAGGCTGTTAAACGCTCCGCAGGCTGCCCCCAGCATAATTCCTATTATCAAAGCCGGAATCTGCCCTAAAGGCTGAATAAGAGATATAGTTACAACAGCTACTAAGGATATAGTACCCGCAACAGATAAATCAATGAAGCCGGCAATAATAACAAAAGTCATTCCCAGCGAAACCATAATCAGCGGCCCGAACTGCCTCATTATATTTGTCAGATTGTTTAATGTCATAAACTCCGGTTCAACAAGCGCAGTGATTATTACCAGTAGCATTATTAAAATTACAATCATGTACTCTCTGGTAAAATGGAGAGCACTTTTCTTTGGTTTTAGTAAATCTGTCATGATATCATTTCCTCTTCTTCAAATTTCAATGCACTCGCCATAATTGTGTCAACTGATACTTCACTTGGGTCAAATTCTCCTGTTATACGTCCGTCACACACTGTTATAACGCGGTTGCTCATGTTCAGCACTTCCGGCAGCTCAGATGAAATCATGATTATTGAGCCTCCGTCTTCAATTATCTTATTCATCAAAAGGTAAATCTCATATTTTGCCCCGACGTCAATACCTCTTGTAGGTTCATCAAGAATAAGAATACGAGGATTAATTTCAAGCCAGCGCGATAATATGCACTTTTGCTGATTGCCTCCGGACAGGTTTTTTGCAAATGCCTTTGTTGAAGGCGTTTTAATGGACAAAGATTCCACCTGCTTTTGCGCTATGTTTCTTTCTTTTTGCTTGTCGATAAATCCCAGATAGCAAATATCGCTCAAGCAAGCCATTGAAATATTATGTTCAACGGTAAAAGGCAATATCAACCCCTGCTCTTTCCTGTCTTCCGGCACCAATCCTATGCCAAGGTTTTTTGCATGCCTAGGGTTTCTGATATTTACAGGTTTTCCGTCGATTTCAATTTTAATATCAATTGATTTATCCGCTCCAAATATCGCGCGGACAATTTCCGTTCTTCCCGACCCGACAAGCCCTACCAAACCCAAAATTTCTCCTTGCTTTAATTTAAAAGAGATATCCTGTAATTTATGTGTATTTATCAGGCGTACATCCATAATAGTTTCGCCGACTTTATTATTTCTCTTAGGAAATTCATTTTCAATAGAACGTCCGACCATCATTGTAATCAAATCATCTCTTGTCAGCTTTTCAATCGGTTTTGTATCAATAACATGCCCGTCGCGCAAAACCGTGACGACATTGCATAATTCAAAAATTTCATCCAGCTTATGGCTTATGTAAATAATTGAGATTCCCTGCTCAACCAATTTATGAATGATTTTTACAAGTTCTCTCATCTCATCATTTGTCAAGCTGCTGCTTGGTTCATCCATTATTATCAATTTGGAATCGAATGATAACGCTTTCGTTATTTCGACCATCTGCTTTTGTGATACACTCAAGTCCTCAACCAGTGTATAGGTGTCTATATGCGAGTTAATGCTTTCAAGCAGTTCTTTTGCTTTCGCATGTGTTCCGCGCATCCCTCCCATTTCCTTAAAACGGCCTAAAAAAATGTTTTCTCCCACGGTCATTGTGTTTACTAGGTTTAGTTCCTGATAGATGATATTTAACCCGCGCTGCATGGAAACCAACGGAGTGGTGTTATTTAAAGGCTCTCCGTCAAAAATAATGCTACCTTCGTCTTTTGAAAAGACACCTGATAATATTTTCATTAATGTCGATTTCCCCGCACCGTTTTCTCCGACAATACCATGTACCATTCCTCGGTGTATATCAATCGACACCTTATCCAGCGCCTTTACTCCGGGAAATGATTTACTCACATCCTTAATCGATAAAATGACCTCATCTTTGTTATTTTGCATGGGTTAAGACCTCTTTCTTCTTTATAATGTATTAATATTTTAAGCCCGTTCCGTTATTAGCGGAGCGGGCTTATTGCAAAACTTAAATGCTTACCATTCCGGAGTTGTGAAAGTATCAATATTGTCTTGGGTAACTATATCTAGCGGAATAAAGTTAACCGGTTCAATTGTTTTGCCGTCTAAAAGATCTCTTGTCAATGAAAGTGTCTTTATTGCGAATGTTTCGAAGTTCTGTGCTATTGAAGCTGCTTGTTCACCGCTTCTGACTTGTTCGAATCCGGCTCTGTTGCCGTCAACGCCAACAATATATTTGCCTTCAAGCCCTGCAGCTTTAAATGCTTCTATAACGCCTGTTGCGCCGTTGTCCCAGTGACAGAATACACCGTCAATGTCGTCGCCGTATTTTACTATCATGTCTTCTGCTATAGCAAGAGCCATTGCTGTCTGCCATTGTTCGCAGGCTTTGTAGTCCATTACGTTAATGTTTGTGCCTTCAAGTGTTGAATTGAATCCGTCGTGGCGTTTAATCTGAGCATCGTGTCCTGCTTGTCCGCCGATTTCAATAATATTTGCGCCGTCCGGGAATGCGTTCAGGAATGCCTGAGCTGCTGCTTCACCAGCCATGTTGTCGTCTACGCCTACGAAGAAATCACGAACGTCTTCATAGCCTTCTGGAACGTCTGATGAGAACATTCCGACAATAACGCCGGCTTCTTTTGCAGCCATCAAGCTAGGTATTATAGCATTGATATCATTAGGATTAACATAAATTGCTACTACTCCTTGTGCTGCAGCATTTGTTACTGCCTGTGCCTGTACGTTTGCATCAGCTTTTCCGTCAAGTATAACAACTTCTAATCCATATTCTTCTGCATGTTTTTCAAACATCTTTGCAGAAAAAGCCTGTGATTCATTCGCCATGTCTCCAGGAATGAATGCTACCTTCGGTGTAACTTCTTCTTCAACTGTCGTATTTGTTGTCTCCTCTGTCTCTGTTGCTGTTTCTTCCGATGTTGTGCTGTTGTCACATGCTGACAACACAGTTCCAAAAACCATAATCAACACCAACATTGAAATTAAAACAATTTTTTTCATATCTATTCCTCCTGATTATTTTTAAGCAGATTATATCTGCACAACGAGTAAATACATTAATCCATTGTTAAAATTAATTTAACGCGGTAAGTTCATATATAATATTTAAGTCTTGGTTTTCTCTTAAGGTTATTTGCTTGAAATCTATGTGTACACCTGTAAAGAGGTGATGTCATATGAAACATGCTACAGGATTCAAGCAAAGAGTAAAACCTCTGTCGGAGTACAAAAGGTATACTATTATGAACAATATTGCAATTCTCGTTTTGCAAATTACTATATTTAATAAATTAGCTGTGATTTTTCTGTAAAATTTTTCATTTGGATTTCTATTTTTTTCGTATCGTATTCTACGGCCTTTTTTGTAAGCATTCACAATTTATCATATTTTTTAATTGTTAAAAATACCTATAAGTCCATTTTAAATTGTAATTTTTTAGTTTTTTTCTAGTGTTCTGATGTGTTTGACTTTTCACTTTTTTTGTATTCTGTAGGTGACATTCCCGTGCATTTTCTAAATGCTCGGCAAAAATATTTTGATGAATTGTATCCTATAATGCTCGAAATAACTTCAACACTTGAATTTGTAGAAACCAATAATTTCTTAGCTGTGTTTATTCTCATCATACGCAGATATTCAATTAACGACATCCCTGTTTCCTGTTTGAAGTAACGGCTTAAATACGATTTGCTGACGTAAATCAGATCAGCCAGCTCTTCGACTGTAATATTTTCTGACATATTGCTCTGCATATACAAAATAACCCGGCTTAACGGATCGGGCTTTTCCTTTTCGTCAAAGCAAATTTTAGCTACAAGCATCATGGCCGTTTTTACGTAATTATCTATTAGATGCTGGCTTGGGTTATCGCTTTTATATTCTTCATGCAGCTTTTCCAAAATCCACTTGATGCTGGAGTCTTTATCCTGTATATGTATTATGTCATTAAGCTCTACTCCCGGGATATCCAGCCATAAGCATATAATTTCCTGGTGGTGATTAAACTGCAGATGTTCTGTATGATAAACATTGCTGGGATAAATAATTATATCATAAAAAGATGCCTGAACAACTTTTTCGGTGGTCATTACCTCAGCATTTCCGTACAGAAAATATAGAAGCTCTATGCAGCTGTGCTTATGCCTTTCAAAATTCCATATGCTGCTTTTTTCGTCAAATTGCTCACAAAAAAGAACCTTGGCTTTGGATGCTGCAATCGTCCCGCAAAAACCATCAAAGCTATCAGAGTTAAAAGCGCCGTTATCCAATTCGTTCATTTGCTTTGCCTCCTGTCTCAGACTTCAATTTCACTAATCAGTTCAGCCGCACCTATAACGCCATAGTCCTTACCTAATTCAGCCAATTTTATATCCACGGGGTAAGATATATGATTCCTCTTATCAAACTCAGCTTTAATTTTTGAAAATAACACATCACCAAAATTTATTAATCCACCGCCAAATACAAACAAATTGATATTAAGCAATTGATAAATATTAAAAATGCAAACACCAAAATAATATGCCATGCGCTTAACTGTATCTATCGCCAATTGGTCGTTTTCCATATAAGCGTCTAAAATGTTTTTGCAGTCTATATCCTCATAATCTGAAAGAATGCTCTTTGTTCCCTCTTCAAGCCTTTGCTTTACATATAAAGGAATGTATTTACCTGATGCATACGACATAAAACACCCTCTGTTCTCGCATCCGCACAGAACCCCCTCGTCAGGAGTTACTATCATATGGCCGCTCTCGCCTGCCCATCCGTAACTGCCTCGGAATAATTGCCCGTTTATGATTATTCCGCTTCCTATTCCTGTGCTTGATGCCATGTATACCATATGTTTGCTGCCTTTGCCTGCGCCGTGTCTCCACTCGGCCAGCGCAGCTACATTGCTGTCATTGTCCAGCACCACAGGCACTTTCAGCCTATCTTCAAGATAATCTCTCATATAGAAATCCTGTATATTGGTCATTGCGGATGTCAGGCATATTTTACCTTCATCAAAATGAATAAATGAGGGCATGCAAATGCCAACACCTTGCAAGTCATCTGTGGTCAATTTGTTTTTATCAAGCAGATAATTTATTGATTTGATAATCACTTCGGAAAATTCAGGCCCGTTTTGCTCGCTGTCTGTAGGGTGCTGAAACCTGTCAATCATTTTGCCGCCGCACGGGAACAAGCCATAAGCGACTTTCGTTCCTCCCGCGTCAATTCCAATTACATACTTCTTCATTTTTTACTCCTGCTTCTTTTTTTATCAATTTTGTATGCGAAAATAGATTTTCAGTATTTATCCTCCAATTTTAACATTAACGCCGCAGTTCATTATTTTTTCTTCTATGTTTTTAAGGCCTTCCTCATTGACTGCTTTAACATCTTTAAATTCAAACGGTATATCAAGCATATCATATTTTGCCTGGCCAAGCTTATGGAAAGGCAGCAAATTCACTTCCCTAATGCCTGTTTCTTTTATTACCTTGATAAAATCCTCTATTGATTTATCATCCATATTTACAGTCGGTATCATAGGGATTCTCATTATTATATTTTTACCGTCTTTTATGATTTTTTCAAAATTTGATAAAATCACTTTATTGCTTACTCCAGTATATTCTAAGTGCTTTTCATCATTCACCAATTTTATATCATACAAAAATAAATCCGTGAAACTTAAAACTCTTTCGATTTCATGCCATTTGGCATATCCACTGGTTTCAACTGCGGTATGTATTCCTCTATCCTTTGCTTTTTTAAGCACTTCAGATGCAAACCGGCTCTGGAGAAAAACTTCGCCTCCTGATAGAGTGACTCCTCCTCCTGAATTTTTATAAAAAGCCTCATCTTTTAAAACTATATCCAGCACTTCATCACTATCGTACCATTTGCCTAATACACTCAAAGCACCCGTCGGACAATTATTTACGCATGCAAGATTATTATTGCATAATGCCCTGTCAATTTCTATTCCGTTTTCTCCTTGGTTAATGGCTCCCATTGGGCAGGCAGGTACACATTCAAAGCAAGCAATGCAATCTTTTCTGTTGTATGCAACTTCTTGAGTTTTGTGAAAGGATTCAGGATTTGAACACCATTTGCATCTTAAAGGGCATCCCTTAAAGAACACAACTGTTCTTATTCCCGGCCCGTCATGCAGGCTGTATCTTTGCATATTGAATATCAATCCCTTTTCTTGTACTCTTGTTTCTGTCATCAACTTTGCATATCTTTCTTATGATTTTCTGTTTAATAATATAAAATATATTTTAATACAAAGCTTTTGTTAATACAAGGATTATTTTCGTTTGAAATATATTATATTATTTTTTGCTTTTATTTTTGCTTTCATTAGAAATTATATTGACTTTCGTTTAAATATTTGGTATCGTCTTATTAGGGATAAATTAGAAGGTGAATATATGAATAACAGGCAGCTATCAATACTGGAGAAGATATCAAATACCGATAAAATAAACGTTAAGCAGATTGCTGAAGAGTTTGGCGTGTCTCAGGTGACCGTTCGAAACGACTTAAAGACATTGGAGCAAGGCGGAATGCTGCAGCGATACCACGGCGGCGCAAAGGCTGTATCAGGAGATGACATACTAAAACGCATGCCTGCTAACTATGACGTAAAGCTGCAAATTGCTCAGGAGGCTGCAAAGCATGTTTCAGACGGCGAAACTGTGATGATAGAGTCAGGCTCTACAAATGCCTTACTGGCAAAAGAACTGACTAGGAAAAAGGATATTACCATTATTACCAATTCAGCCTTTATAGCAAGGTATATCCGTTCGGATTCAGGCATAAAAATCACTCTTATAGGAGGCGATTACCAGCATGAATCAGAAGTGATGGTCGGGCCGCTTGCGCGGCTTTGCATAAGCCAGTTTAACGTTGACAAGCTCTTTGTAGGCGTTGATGGGTTCAGCGAAACCTCCGGTTTCACCTGCATCAATATGATGCGCGCGGAGGCTGCGCAAGTGATGGCAGAACGCGCGAACAAAATATACATTTTAACCGATTCAAGCAAATTCACTAACGTCGGAGTCGCTACCCTTTTTATGGCTGATGAGGTGGATGTGGTTATAACTGATGAAAATGTCCCACAAAAGAGCTCAGAATATTTAAAAAAACATGATGTTGATTTATTTATAGTTTAATAAACTTATTAGGAGAAATAATAATGATTGGCAATATTGAAAGCGGCAGAATAAAAGCCCTTCGCGACAAAGTATTAAATGCACAGCCTTCGGTCTGCTCCGAAAGAGCTGAAATAATAACAGAAGTTTATCAGAAAAACCAAAACCAGCCTATAGTAATCAAAAGAGCTCTTGCCCTGAAAGCTATTTTGGAAAATATGTCTATTTATATTATGGATGATGAACTCATTGTGGGAAACCATTCCAGTAAATTACGTGCTGCTCCCATTTTCCCTGAATATTCAATGGATTGGGTAATAAATGAACTGGATGAGTTCGATAAGCGCCCGGGAGACAAATACACAATTACCGAAGATGTGAAAAATAATCTTCGCTCTATCTACCCTTTCTGGGAAAACAATACATTAATTAAATACGGCTTATCTTTATTCTCTGATGAATCCCTTCGAGCCTATGACAACGGTGTGATTCGTGCAGAAGGCAACCTGACATCAGGAGACGGCCATTTGGCTGTTAATTACAAAAAAATATTAGAGCTCGGAATAAGCCAAATAAAAGCCGATGCACAAGCGAGGCTAGACTCATTAGACCCTGCAAAATATGATGAACTAAAGCAAATCACCTTTTTAAAAGCAGTAATTATAACTTTAGATGCAATTATATGTTTCGCCCACCGCTACAGCACATTAGCCAAAAAAATGGCGCTTGCGGAAAATGACCCTCGGCGTAAGCAAGAGCTTTTCAACATAAGCAGCATATGCTCAAACGTCCCTGAAAAGCCTGCGAAAACTTTTTATGAAGGTATTCAGTCCATTTGGTTTGTTCAATTAGTTTTGCAAATCGAAAGCAACGGGCATTCCGTTTCCTTCGGGCGGTTGGACCAGTTTTTATATCCTCTGTATCAAAATGATATTAATAACAATATACTTTCCAAGAAATCGTCCAGAGAATTGCTTGAAAACTTGTGGATTAAGCTTTATTCAATAACTAAAATACGCTCCTGGTCTCACACCAGGTTCAGCGCCGGCGGCCCTCTTTATCAAAATGTCACAATCGGTGGACAGACCCCCGATGGCAAAGACGCGGTAAACGAATTCAGTTACAGAGTTTTAGAGTCCGTATCAGCAACAAGGCTGACGCAGCCAAACCTTACTGTAAGGTATCATCATAAAATATCGGATGCTTTTTTAGATGAGTGCATTGAGGTAATAAAACTAGGGTTCGGCATGCCTGCTTTTAATAATGATGAAATCATAATTCCAACAATGCTTGGCCTCGGCATAGCACCACAGGATGCGTATGATTTCAGTGCTGTAGGCTGCGTTGAAGTGGCTGTCCCCGGGAAATGGGGATACCGCTGCACTGGAATGAGTTTTCTTAACCTTATGAAAGTATTGAAAATTGCGTTAAACAAGGGCGTAGACCCTGACACGGGAGTAAAATACCTTGAAAGCGATAAAGAACTTGGCAATTTTGAATCATTTGAAGATTTATTCAAGACATGGGCAGAAACGGTGCGATATTTCGCAAGACAGACTGTTGCAATTGACACTGCCGTCGACACTGCCCTCGAGCAATTAGTGCCTGACATTTTCTGTTCTGCCCTTACAGATGACTGTATAGGACGAGGAAAACATTTGAAAGAAGGCGGCGCGGTATATGATTTCATAAGCGGCTTACAGGTTGGCATCGCAAATCTCGGCAATTCTTTATTTGCAATGAAGGAACTTGTCTTTGACAGCCAGGAAATCACGCAGACTGAATTAAAGGCCGCCCTTGAAAATGATTTTGCTGGCAAAGAAGGCGAAATCATTCGTCAAAAACTGCTTACAAAGACAGCAAAATACGGCCAGGATAATGAAGAAGTTGACGCAATGGTAACCCGTGCCTATATGGAATTTATTGACGAAATTTCAAAGTATAATAACACACGATACGGCAGAGGGCCCATAGGAGGCAAATACTATGCCGGAACATCCTCAATCTCCGCCAACGTACCAAGCGGGGCAAAAGTGGGGGCTACCCCTGACGGGAGAAAAGCATATACTCCTTTAGCCGAGGGTAGTTCACCTTCTGCAGGCACAGATATTTTCGGGCCGACCGCAGTGTTAAATTCTGTGTCTAAACTTCCAACCGACAAAATACTCGGAGGCGTTTTGCTTAATCAGAAAATTTCTCCTGCATCCATGAAAACAAAGGAAGCAAAAGAAAAGCTTAAAGCTATGATAAGGACTTTCTTTAACGATTTGAAAGGCTTTCACATACAATATAATATTGTTGACAGGGCAACGTTAGAAGACGCCGTAGCGCATCCTGAAAAACATAAAAATCTTATAGTACGTGTTGCGGGCTACAGCGCGTTTTTCACCGTGTTAAGCCCGGATACGCAACAGGATATAATTAACAGAACAGAGCATGTAATTTAAAATATAATGAGATATATGAATCTTTTTTGCTCATAGTTTAGATTATAAGATATTATAATACCCTAATCGAGTCGATTGGGGTATTATATTACTCTCGTGCTGTTTTAATCAATAATTATATAATACACAAACATGCTCGTTTTCCCAAGTGAATCAAATTGCTTACACATTTTGCAAAGTATTATAGTTGTTTTATTCCTTTTCCTGTACAATACTAACATTAGTCATAGAATAGCTCATTTAAAATTTAGGTATTGGTATTCAAAAAAACAAGTTATACATTAATTATTTATCAAAAAAGCCTAATATGCCAGTAAAAAGATTCAATAGATTGTAATCATAAAATTTTAGTAGTATAATATTAAAAAATAACACTTTCTATGCTAATCCTATTTGAAAGGAATTATGCCATGACCGAAAATCAAGAAAAGATTAAAACAATCATTGACAACATTGAAAAAACTTTTTTAGGAAAACGAGATGTAATCACTATGCTTATGATTGCATGTCTGGCACGGGGACATGTGTTAATTGAGGATGTGCCGGGAGTTGGAAAAACCAGTCTCGCCAAGGCGCTCGCAATGTCCTTTGACTCTTCATTTAAGCGTATACAATTTACTCCCGATACAACTCCTTCGGATGTTGTAGGGTTTTCCATGTATGACGCCAAGGCAAATGAATTCAAATATATCGAAGGCGCGGTGCTTAACAACATCGTACTGGCAGATGAATTAAACAGAACTTCTCCTAAAACTCAGTCAGCATTACTGGAAGCCATGCAGGAAGGTAAGGTAACAGTGGACGGGCAAACACATGATATACCTGTGCCGTTCATGCTCATAGCCACTCAAAATCAGGCAGAACAGTTCGGCACATATCCTTTGCCCGAATCCCAGCTGGACCGCTTCATGATGGTAATGTCCATAGGTTATCCGGACGAAGACTCATCAGTCAACATTGTGGATGGAGCCAGTGTCAATCGTGAAATTGAGACTGTGGCTTCCAATGGCACTTTGTTAGAGCTGCAAAACGCGACTGACAAAGTATTTATGGATACTAAAATCAGCCAGTATATTGTAAGAATCGCAATGGCTACAAGAGAAAATAGATTTATACAGACAGGCATTAGCATCCGCGGCACGCTATTGATGGCGCGCGCCGCCAAAGCAAAAGCTTTAATTGAGGGAAGGGATTTCGTTACTCCTGATGATATCAAATATCTGCTTCATCCCGTCTTTGATCACAGGCTGACATTAAACCGTGAAGGAACAACCTTGCACTCCAATCCAGCGGAACTTATTACAGACATTATCAGGTATGTACGCGTTCCTGAATTCAGCAAACAGTAAGGTATTATAATGCTGCGCAATCGTATTATTTTCTCTGTTTTATTAATCAGTTCTTCTTTGCTGGCATATTATCTGCCAAATTTATTTACATCAATATTTTTCCATGCAATGGTGTATCTTCTGCTGTTTTTGCTTATTCATTTATTTTATTCCTATAAGAAGATAATTATAAGCCAAGAACTGGAACCGACTGTTGTTGAGCACGGACACACTTCATATTATTCCTGCTATGTTGATAATGAAGGGTTCCTACCTACATCAATCATTATAGTCCGGTTTTTATATGATGAGGATATGTTTAAAGACCAGCTCAACCAACAGGTTTTCACCTTGCGTGGGTATCAAAACAAAGAATTCGAATATACACTGACTTTTAAATACAGAGGATTATATTCAGTTGGAATAGATACTGTTGAAATCGCTGATATACTTAATATATTCAAAATAAAAATAAGAAATGTTAAACCCAAAAAAATTACAGTGCTTCCTAAGGTAACAGAGCTTCCTAACTTTGATTTGTCCCCAAGACTGGAAAGCACAATAAAAGCCGCCTATTCTACAGGCGGCAAAGATGCTACATCCTTTACAGACGTCCGTAAATACGAGCACGGCGATGCCATAAAGCGTATCCACTGGAAATTATCAGCACGGCATAATGAGCTGCTGGTCAAAAACTTGGAAAAAAGCAACCAAAGCCCGACAATGATATTTTTGGATACTGAAAAAAGCGAAGAATCTTTTGCAAAAAATATTATTGCAGAGGACAAACTATTAGAGTCATTGGTGTCAATAGTCAACCAGCGCCTAAGAAAAAATCACAGAGTTGAAGTGGTTTACCAGGAAGAGAATCTTACTGAACTGCAATATATATATAAGGATGATTTCAAATATTTCTTCAAAACAATTGCAAGTGTTACATTTGACTACAAAAAAGACATTTCAGTCATACTCGACGAATATTTCGATGGTAAATTTGATAAAAAAGACTTGAACGGTAAAGACATATTTATATTTACCTGCAACAAACATGACTTTGAGGAGAGCGCAGTGATACGGCATCTTTTAAACAATCATTGCTCTTTGCACATAGTTTACTGTTCCCATGACATAAAACGCAGCAGAGTGTACAGAACACGAAAAGGAATATATCATTATGATTTAATTCCAAACAGCAACGTACAGAATATTTTCTCAAGGAGAGCTTAGTGAAGCTAATAAATATACTAAAAGAGAACGCATTTAAGCTAATGTTCCTTATATTATTTTCAACGGCAGAAAGTTATTATTTCATAAACACAGTTTTCGAAATAACTAACGTATTCTTTTTGTCGTTCCTTGCATCTTTGGCCATAATAGCTCTCGGAATAATTATTGTTTCACTTCCCAGAATCGTTTCACTTTCATTGTCTTGCCTGATTGCAGTCGCCTTAGTATACTTATTAATTTACTTCAATGAACCTGTTAAAACCTTTCTCTATTTAATAAATACCGCGATACCTAACAGCGAATTTATAAAGCTGGATAAGATCGCCGTAGTCCTATTCGTCGTTTCATTTGTATTTATACTTGTCAATTTCATTATAATAATGCCAATGAATAAAAGTTTTCTTTCCATGGCATTGTCGCTTGTCTTTATAGCATGGTTGTATTTTAAATATGACTATATCAATATCCTTTTTGCTATTTTTTATCTTGCATCTGTAATGCTTGTTTTTTTAATGTGGGCCATTCCGAAATCAAGCGATGATAATGAAACGGGCCCCAAAAAATTCCTTGTGCCTTTCGTGCTGTTACTTTCAGTAGCAGTAATACTGTCTCCGCTAATTGTTATCAGGTCCAATAACCATATAACACCGCTTGCCTGGATAGATGACATAGAACTATTTAAAAGGGAAAAAACGGTACCCACTGTTATCGTAATGATCGACAGTCAAAGCCAATTAACAAATCTAAATGACGAATTCAGCTACAACACATCTAGGATGATGAATGTCATTTCGCCATATGTAGAGAAGCTAAGAAGTAAAACATACGATTCCTACACTATTGATGGATGGGTGAAAACCCAAGAAGACACAGATCCTAATCCACAAACGCAGTATACTACACTGGCGGAATTTACACAATTATTAAACGAAAACAATATTGAATATATTCCGTATAAAATGACTATTGAACTTATCGCTCATTCCCAAATGATATTTGCTCCCCTTCACTCGGAGCTTATAACTGAACTTGAAAACGAAATAAATATTAATCCTTATGACGATATATATGCTGATGCCCCATTAGACGCAGGAACGAGATATTCACTGAACACTGTGCGTATTAACTATATGTCCGACGGATTTATTAATTTAATAACAAACAGCCAATCAGATAATATCGCTAATAGAGAGAACTATTTAGCAATTCCGGAATATTTGGAAGATTCTCTCAAGCCAATTGCTGAGAAATTGACAAAAGACGTAGATAGCAATTATGAAAAAGCAAAAATAATTGAAAGTTATTTATCACAAAAGTATACTTATAATTTAACACCTCCTGAAAAACCCGCAAATGCTGATTTTGTTGAATATTTTCTTTTTGAAACAGGTGAAGGCTTTTGTACTCATTATGCTTCCAGCATGGTGCTGATGCTTAGGAGCATCGATATTCCTTGCCGATATGTAACAGGGTATGTTCTGAACGCCCCTGATGATTACGAAGTTATTCCCGATTTAAAAGCCGGAGAATCACTGTTTGTAGAAGGCCTCCCATATGAATTCACCGTACAAAAGCAAAACTCTCACGCTTGGGTTGAAGTTTGGTTTGATGACTTTGGATGGCTGGCGTTTGAGCCAACAAGCAGATATACTTCAGCTTTCGGCTTTCCGGTTGATATGGATTTTTCTGAATTTATAGATGTTGAAGAACCTGAACAAATCCAGCAAATAGAAATGGAAGCTCCAGATCAGTCCAGCAAAATTGTGCTTATAATCTTAAGTTCTGTACTGCTGCTT
>CAZDZB010000017.1:0-2254 GCA_964509795.1 uncultured Christensenellaceae bacterium
ATTGTAAGAAACGGCAGGGAGGCGACTGTTGGATATCAGCCGGATGTGTGGAAGACTTGGGAATAACGGAAAGAGCAGTGTAAACTGCTCTAATTTTTTATAATTCGAATCATATATATTCACTTATTTTATTCTTTCAGAAAAAGCATCTGGCTCTATTAAAAAGAAAGTAATTTCTCTCCATTCCCTGTTTTTCCAAGATGATTTAAATAAATGTGACAGATGACTGTGCGCAAGACCACTTTTATCATATTCATATTCCGATAAATTCATTGCTTCATAGCCCATAAAGTTAAAAGTTTCCCTGCTGCCAGTCAAAATTAAAGTAGAAAAATTCGAATATAAATCAATAATATCTTTATTCTCTTTGTAATTAAAATTCCACCATTCTTTGTGCCAATAATGGCTAACATTTATTTGTAGATTATGTTTGACCAGAGATTGATTTGTAATCTTTCGTCTTATATTTTTCCACTCTTTTTGCTTAAGTTGAAGTGTATGGTCTATACATACTAAATCTAGTCCAATTGTATCAGCTGGCATTGATTGCAAAAATAACGGAACATTATTATTAAGAAATGGAATATAGAGAATAGTTTTTTGTCTTTCAGCAATCATATAAAATGCTTTTGACAATTCTGAAAAATCCTCTTTTGCTGAAAAAAAGTAAAAGTCATTTTTATTTAATTCATTAATATATGTGTACTTAAAATCATAGATGGGAATCAAAATTAAATATTCATCACCCTTATGCTTTACAATTGCTTTTTTGCACTCATATTTTATCCTAAAATTATTTACTTTTTCCATTCTTTATTTCTCATAATCCCCTAAATCAATCTCAAACCTACATATGTCATCATAATCAAGTGCGCTTTTTAAAAGCTTTATATCAAGCTCTCTGTCGAAAATAACTTCAAACGGGAATTTAGCGAACCCTGCGCTGCAATAGCACCATTGGCTGTCCACATTTTCTTCATCAGACATTATGCTCTCCCTGGCAAATGTGCAGTGACAGGCATAATAGTTTCTTTTTTTCTTGTCGGTTTCTTTAAGGTAATGCACTATGTCATAAGGTATTTTTGTCACATATAGTTTATTGCCTTCCCTTTTGGCGGATAGTACCTCCTGGTTTCCCGCAACAAAGTCCACAACATCCTGGGTTATTATCTGCTCAAACCACACGGTGTTGCTGTCGCAGAATTTCTGCAGCTCTTCCACTTTTCTCTGGTGGCGTTCCTTAAGGTAAGCATCAATGGACGCGCTGTTTTCATAAAACTCTTTTTCCAGCTTCATAGACTCTTTTGGTATGTCGTGGTTGTTACCTGCCAGGATTTTCTGATACATGGCAGGTTCTAAATTTGCTTTTAGTCTTTTTATCAGTTCCTTTGTGTATTCAGGTATGTCCTCAACAGCCGTGCCAAGGGGCGGCATTTTGTAGCCTTGCATCACTTCTTGGGCTTTTTGCCCGCCTGCGAACATTTCAATTCTTTTTTTGATGTTTTCAATTACGCCAAGGCCGCCTAAAATTTTGGTAAAGTGTATATATACCTCATTATTTTTTATCAGGTAAAAATACCTTGCTGCTGCCAGCAGAGTATCCAGAGAATTCTTTTTATTTTCGATTAAATGGTTAACATATTCTTTTGCCTGATACACACTGACCTGCTCAAATGCCACATTACGCTGCTTAAAAAACTTCTCTGCATAAGTCAAATCCGCAACAGCATCATCTATTGCTTTGTCATCATATCCCCTGTCCTTATATAATTTCACAAAACTGTCTGTATTCATAATCTTCTCCTTCTTCTTCATCCTATTTATATGACATTCCGCCGTAAAATACTCCGCCTCTGGTGGAGTGTTCGCTTTCTGTTTTGAACCCTGCGCCTTCAATGGCGGGTTTATAGGTTTTGTTTATCCTGCAGGATTTGCTGAAACGCCGCCATATGGGCGCTGCCGCATTGAAAATCTTTTTCATTCCCTTTCCCTCCGGCAGGCCGTGGTCAATGTGAATAAATTTACCGCCAGGTTTAAGCACCCTGTATATTTCTTTCAGCGCGTCATCCATTTCATCAACCGAGCACAAAAGCAGTGTTTCAACCACTGTGTCAAAACTGTCATTTTCAAATGGCAGCCGGGTTACATCAGCCTCCACATACTTAAATGAGCAGTCTCCGTTCTGCCTTACTGTATCGCTTATCTTTTTATCGGCAATTGTTATTTCCTTAATTTTGTCCTTGTCCAGGAATTT
>CAZDZB010000017.1:2354-20481 GCA_964509795.1 uncultured Christensenellaceae bacterium
ATTACCCTATTAGGTAGAGTAATATTGTTATAAGCATGCCTGTATCAAAAAAGGAGGTTAAAATGATTAGCAGCGATATTATCCGCGGTCATCTGGACGCTGTTATCCTAAAGCTGATAATTGAAAAGGACAGATATGGTTACGAGATATCAAAGGAAATTTCAGAACGGACAAACAACGCCTTTGAAATCAAAGAAGCCACTCTGTACGCAGTGTTTCAGCGGTTGGAGAAAAGGCATTTCATCGTTTCTTATGAGGGCGAAATAACCCACGGAAGAACAAGGAAATACTATAAAATCACAGCATCCGGCAAAGAACATTTTAAAGAGAAAAAGAAAGAATGGCAGTTAACCAAAAAAATAATTGACACACTTATGGAGGAGAAAAAATGATAACAATCAAAGATTATATTGAAGGGCTCTTTAAGGACGTTCCCGATAGCCGGGAAAAAGAGAATATAAAAAAAGAAATCATTCTAAACCTTGAAGAAAAGGTTCAGGACCTTATGGACGGCGGCAAATCCGAGGAGGACGCAATAAACAAGAGCATCGTGGAGTTCGGCGACATAAACGAAATAAAAATGCAGCTTATGGGTTCAGTTGCCTCCGCGCCCAAAAAAAAGGAAAGCAAAACAAACTACGCCAATAATATGTGGTTTTCCATATGGGGAGCAATTCTTATTATAGCGTTCCTGTTTTTTATCAACTACACTACATCGTGGGGATATCCTTGGTTCATTTACCCTACATTTGGCGTGCTGTGGTGGCCTTTGGCGTCATTTTTTATTTGGCTTAACCACAGGCAGAAATGAGGGACAACATGAAAAACAAGTCTCTGATTTTCGCAGTTATCGGCGCAGCTATGATAATCGCAGTGGCCTGCATCACCAACTATTACACCTCTCCCGGCTTTCCCTGGGCGATTTTTCCCGTTTTTGGGGTGCTCTGGTGGCCTCTTGGCGTGTACTTCGGGCAAAGCAAAAAGTATAAGGCTTTTTCGGTTGTGGGCAGCCTTCTTATTGCGGGATTTTTCTATTTGGTAAATATGATTACGTCCCCTGCTTTCCCATGGTTTATTTTCCCTGTGTTCGGCGTGCTATGGTGGCCACTTGGATTGATACTGGGCACTGCGGGTAAACCAAAATTATTTGCAATCATTTCCTCGCTGTACATTTCCGCATTTTTAATTCTGGTTAATTACATTACATCTCCCGCTTTCCCATGGGCAATGTTCCCCGTTTTCGGAGTCCTATGGTGGCCGCTTGCCGTCATTATTAATCCATCAAAAAAAAGTAAACTGTTTTCCATATTGGGCAGCCTTTATATTATCGCGTTTTTGTTTGCAATAAACTACATTACGTCCTGGGCTCATCCGTGGTTTATCTATCCTGCTTTTGGTGTGCTGTGGTGGCCATTGAGCGTCATAATATGCGGAGCAAAAAAGTATAAACTATATTCAGTAGTCTCGGTAATATATATTACTGCATTTTTAGCTCTGGTTAACTATATTGTCTCGCCCCAGTACGCATGGTTTTATTACCCTGTTTATGGGCTTTTATGGTGGCCTCTTTCAATGTTTCTTGCCAAAAAGCCAAAGCTATATTCTGTCGTGATGTCTCTTTTGACGTTAGGTTACCTTATGCTGATCAACTACATGAACAGCCCTGATGCATTGTGGTACCCATATGCGGCTTTCAACCTGATTTGGTGGCCATTGGCGATGTTTCTCGGCGAAAAAGCAAAGTCAATATGGTTTGCTGTGTTGGGCGCGCTTACAATAATTGCGTATTATGTTTTCATTTATTTTCGCCTTACTCCGGGAGCCCATCCGTGGTATCTGTATATCATTCTGCCTGCAGTATGGTGGCCGGTAACTTACGCCTTTAAGGATAAGGCTGCCACAATTTTATATCAGATAATAAGCATTATAGTTTTTATGGCATATTATTCTGTGCTTAACGTTCTGCTTACGCCGGATTATTTTTGGGCAGTTAATTTGATTTATCCACTGCTTTGGGCATTGATGGGCATATACTTCGGACACACTAAAAAGTATTTCGCCTTTTCCATTACTGCAGCTGTTGTTACCATTGTGTATTTCTCAATACTTAACTATCTTACAACACCGGGCATTATATGGGCTGTATACCCGTCATTTGCAATATTATGGTGGCCGCTTTCCATGTACTTTTTCAAAGTGAAAAAAGAAAAACCGCCTAAGGCGGTTGATGCTTAAAAATTATTTCAATTTTAGCCGGTAAAATTCTTACCGGCTTTTTGCATATTCATAATCTAGAGCATGCTGTTTGTAGGCCAGCTTCAAAAATGCCGGGGTCAGAAGGCTGCTTACAATTACGAGCAAAACAATGGGTGTTATGTATGTATCCGGAATTAAGTCCGCCGCTACGCCGCGGGATGCAACTATCAAAGCAACTTCTCCCCTTGCCATCATGCCGACGCCGCATCTTAAAGCTTCCACTCTGTTGTATTTGGCCATTTTGGCTCCTAAACCTCCGCCTAAAACTTTTGTGAGCAAGGCAACTGCAATAAGCACAACCGAAAAAATAGCCATATGCAGGTCAATATGGTGAATGGCCGCCTTGATGCCAATGCTTGCAAAAAAGATTGGCGCAAACAGCATGTAGGATGTAACTTCCACCTTTTTGCTTACATATTCACACAATGTTATACTGGAAATAATAGCTCCTGCCAGGTATGCGCCTGTTATGTCAGCAACGCCGAAAAAATGCTCGGCTGAATAGGCCAAAAACAAGCAGAAAACCAAAGAATATATCGGAACCCTTCTTCTTTCACCGTACTTTTTAGAAAAATATTTAAACAACAGGTAAAACCCAAATCCGCACACAGCGGCAAATAAAAAGAAGGCGACGATTTTCATCAGTACAATAAATATGCTCACCGACACATCCCTTGCGCTCATCAAAACAGTTAGAGCCACAATACCGATAATATCGTCAATTATAGCTGCGCCGACTATCGTAGTGCCTGATTTGGTGTTAAGCCTTCCTGTTTCCCTCAGAGTTTCAACAGAAATTGTAACTGACGTCGCCATCAAAATGACACCAATAAATATATACTCCAGCAGCTGCTGCTGAGAGATTCCCCTAAATCCGTGGGAGAAAAACCCCGTCACCAGTATCCCGCCGCCTAAGGGAAGCAAAACCCCTAGAAACGCTATGAAAATAGACGCTTTTCCCGTTTCTTTTATCTTTTTTACGTCTGTTTCCATTCCGGCCATAAACATTATAAAAATAACACCAAGCTCAGCCATTTTGTCAATAAACTCAGTTTCGTGAACAATGTTTAGAAGGTTTGGGCCAATAACAAACCCCGCCAAAAGCGCGCCGACAACCGCCGGCAGCTGAATTTTTCTTGTAAGAATTCCAAAAAGTTTTGTGCACAGTAATATGATGGCTAAGTCCAAAAAAAAGCCGTAATCTAACATTCTCCTACTCCATTTAAATATATTCAACAATAAAGTATATGCCTATGTACCCTTGATGTCAACAAACTATACCTTCTAAATAAATTTTTATCATTTTTTAAAATTAAAAAGGATTACCTGATGTATTATGTTATAATATACCGATAATATAGGAGATAACGCATGAAAAAAACCCTTATTTTTATAATTATTTTAGTTCTGATTTTTACCGCAGGCTGCGATGTCTTGATTGATACCTTAGAAGAATATAGCAGTCAAAATGAATCTGCGCAGCAGGAAATATCATACGATTCTGCTTTGTATTCAGATATGCCCTCCCTTCCTTCAATGGACTTTACAGACCTAAATCTTTTTGAGGATGGATATCAGATAGTGGAGTTTGACCATGCTCCTGACGGAGATACAGCTATATTTTTAATTGACGGCTCATATGTAAAAACCCGGTTTTTAGGAGTCGATACCAAAGAAATGTCCACTGATTCCGGCATCCCTGAGCAATGGGCCCAGCAGGCAAAAGAGTTCACCAATGACATGCTGGAAAACGCAGATCAGATAATACTGGAGCTTGACGAAAACAGCGATACTTTTGATGATTATGACCGACTGCTTGCCTGGATATGGGCGGATGGGTATCTGCTTAACTACATGCTGGCCGCAAGAGGATTTGCTGACGTAAAATATCTGTATGACGATTACAAATATAATAATTACCTGCTCGATGTTGAATACCTTGCCCAAAATAACCAATACGGCATATGGGGAGATGATGAACCATACTATGACTCTAATGAAAACTATACAGTCGATGTGCAAACTGTACAGGAAAATGGCTCTATCCCAATTTATTCTGCCAGGAATATGTCAGAAGGCTCAAATGTGAAAGTTGAGGGCATAATCACTGCAAATATTGGCTACAATGCCTTTATTGAGGATAGTACCGGTGGCATATATATATTTACAAGCAATAAAAAATTCTACGGGCTGGAACCCGGAAACCAAGTATCAATTGAAGGAATACTCAAAGATTACAACGGGCTTTTGGAGATTACAGGATTTACTGACAATGATATTAAAGTTTTATCAGAAGGCAACATCTTCTCCCCCAAAACAATAAGTCTAGATAAAGTGTCGGAGGAAACCGAAGGCTTGTATGTTAAAATAGAAAACGCCGAAATTACATTTATCAATTACAACGCAAATGAAAAAGGCTATTCTGTGTTCATCACACAAAACGGCACCGTCGGAGAAATCAGAGTGGATAAGTATCTTGAGTCATATCCTGAGCCTTCTTCATTTAAAGAAGGTGATGTGATTACTGTGACCGGTAATGTTGCACAGTATTATGACTCATATCAAATAATGATTTCGAGTGTTAAAGATATTGAAATTAACAATTAACTTCAATAATATTTTAAAAAATGGCAGAAGTATGGTAGAATATAAATAATATATAAGTATTTTTAGGAGTTTCTTTTGGCTGGTGAAAATCAAGAAAAAGACTTGCAAAAAAATATAGAGTTTGAAACAAGCAATGAAGTTGTCAAAACTCAGCTGGATATTTTAGAGCGCCTCAGCCTTGCCGCCAAATATAAAGATGACGACACAGGCTCGCACATTACCAGAATGAGCAGGTACTGCTATGAAATTGCCAAAGAATATGGATTCAGTGAAGAGGATGCCATATGTCTTTTGAATGCCGCGCCCATGCACGATATCGGCAAAATAGGAATAGCTGACAGCATTTTGCTGAAAAAAGGCAAACTGACTCCTGAAGAATTCAAGGCAATGACCGAACACTCCCAAATCGGAGCAAACATTATCAGCGAGCACCCATCCCGGATTCTGCACGTGGCGTACATTGTAGCCTATCAGCACCATGAGAAATTCAATGGCACGGGATACCCAAATAAGCTTAAAGGTGAAGAAATTGACATAAATGCCCGAATAGCCGCAGTCGCTGATGTTTTTGATGCCCTTACATCCGTCCGGCCGTATAAGGACGCATGGAGCATTGAAAAAGCAGTAAAGCAGATAAACGAAGATTCAGGCACGCACTTTGACCCGGAAGTCGTAAAAGCCTTCAACATTGCTTTGGATAAAATAAAATCTATTAAATCAGAATTTACCGATTAACTACTAACATAACTATATCTCCCTTTTGAAGTTCGCTTTTGTAAGCGTTTTTTTATGTCCTACTACTTGACAATACCAAGTAGTTGTGGTAATATTAATTCATCTACTTGGTATTGCATAGTAGGAGGTGAAAAAATGGCTCAGGAAACACAAATGCTCAAGGGAATACTTCAGGGCTGTATTCTTGTAATACTGGCGGATGGAGAAATGTACGGATACAAGGTGGTAGAATTATTAAAAAACTATGGGTTTGATGACATTAACGAAGCTACTGTATATCCAATACTAACCCGGCTTGAAAAGCAAAAACTTCTTTTTTTTGAAAAACGCCCTTCTGAACTTGGCCCCCCGAGAAAATATTACAGCCTCACAAAGCAGGGAAAAGAAGAACTTAAGCTTTTTGTTCAAAGCTGGAATGCAATCACAGGAAAGGTAAACAACATATTAAAGGAGGGTAAGTTATGAGAAAATTAAGCGCAAGATTCAGATGGATGCTATATCTTTCACTTTTTATATCAGGCCTTGTAATCTTCACAAGCATATTTTATTTTATAACTGCAAAAAAAACCGTATCAGGCAGGCCGGACAACATAATTATGATTCTGATAATCGTTATTGCTCTGCTGGCAGTGCTGGCCATGCTTTTTGCTCGGCTGAAGTTAAAGAAAAACACATCTGCTCTTTCTCCAAAGTTTTTTGAAGCTTACGAAGAAATAGCAGACAGGCTTAATGGAATACCCATGAGCGGCATGGAAAAAAGAGAAACCTTAAGCGATATTTTAGATTTTTTCCTTTTGGCTGATAAAGACGGCAGTAGCGTAAACCAAGTAATTGGAGAAAGCATTGATGAATTCGTAAGCCAGATACAAAATTCCTTCGGATACAGGAGTAAACTACTGCATATTATCCTCACAGGTATTCAATACAGCGTGCTTTACCTGTTTATGCTGCAGGGTGCGTCATATTTGGAATATCCGAATGCAGGTTTTTTCAATCTTGAAATAAGCATATCAACCTCCTTGCTGCTATTACCAATTGCATTTGTCGGAGTCCCCTTGATGACAGGATTAATCAGAAAAAACAAACCCGCTCTGGCAATAATAATCCCGATTGGTATATTTGCTTTCTACATCGCTGCGATGGAAACTATTCACGCCTTCTTCTTAGATATCCCATTGGTTTACAAATTTGCCGAAGGGCATGTGAATGCCATACCTAACGTATGTATGCTCATTTTTTGGATTATGCTCTTTATTCTGGCCGCAGTATTTAAATGGATTCAACGTCGAATTTCCATCAGCAGGTTATAAAAAAATCCGTCTTCATGTGAAGGCGGATTTTTATTAATCATTCTACACTGCTTTATAAATCATAAAACTATTTAAAGAAAAATAAAGTGCAAATTGTATTTAGTGTTATAATAAAGTAAGCAAGTTCTAAGACAATTCCTCAGGTTTATTCTTTTATTTAAATTTTCTTTGAAAATCTTTGTACTTGCAAATTTATTTAACAAGTGATACTATATCAATATGATATATATCTATTTGATACAAAGGAGAAAAAATGCGGAATACAAACGCATACGCGCTGCTATGCCTTCTGTCAATAGAGCCAATGAACGGATACACTATGAAGCAGTGGGTGGACAACCTCTTGCGGCACTTTTGGAAAACAAGCTACGGCCAGATATACCCAACTATGAATCAGTTCTTATCCGAAGGGCTGGTTACTGTTGAAAGCAGGGAAAGTGAAAACGCTCCTGCCAGCAAATACTATCATATTACAGAAAAGGGATTATACGAACTTAAGGAATGGCTGGCTGAGGACACATTGGATTTCAATTACAGGGATGAGTCTCTTTTGAAATTCTATTTCAGCACGCTTCTGCCGCTGGACGATGTAATAGAAAAGGCAGAAAGGGCCGCAGAATTTCAGCAGGAAATATTGGACAGGTATGAAAAAGACAAAAAAATACTTGAGGTTTCCAATCCCACAAGAAAACAATTGATGGTTTCTATATCAAATCAGAAAGGAATTTATCTTAACGAAGCGCGTTTAAAATGGGCCCAATACTGCGTAAAAGAACTAAAAAAATTCAAGGAAAACGAGAACGCAAAAGAAGGAGAATAAAATAAAAATGAGTAAAAAGTTACTAACTTTATTAATGGCAATCATTATGATTGCTGCCTTCGCCGGATGCGGCGCAAACAATGCAGCAGAGCAAATAACACCTTTGGATTCTGCCATAGTGGACATAATGGCAGACAGGCTAAGTGCCATAGAGACAGAAGATTACGATCTTTATATGAGCGTAATAGGCAGAAATAATCAATTCTTATACAACGAGCAGGAACGCTGGTTTATGAACATGATTTCGCCCATAATTAAGGATGTGAACTTCGAGATACTATCCGTTGAAATGGTTGATGAAACTACAGGCATTGTGACAATTCATCAAACACACCATACTGATGAATACTTTGATTTTGAATATCCCTTGCTATTTAAATATGAGGATGGTAAGTGGATGGACTACGGCTACAACTTTGAAATATATCAAACTGACAGATTCATAGTAAAATATATGGAAGGCGAAGAAAGAGTTGAAGAATTCGTACAGATGCTTAATGACGCATTTGACAATCTGGCGCTGGTATATGATGAAAAGCCATGGGATAACTACGAAATGAAACTGTTTACGGACCAGGAAATGCTTCGTCAGCGCAGCATTCCTGCCGGGTTATGGCTATTTACAGGCTGGTCTGAGCCTGACGAATCTCTAAAGCTTTATACAGGACACCCTATCAATCAATACACAGGGTACGCCGGCGTAGTGCAGCATGAACTGGTACATCATATTACAATAAACATCTGCAACAATAATCTGCCCCTATGGCTTTTAGAGGGCATTGCAATGTATGACGGTTCTGCATATTACGGATTGGAAACCAGCAAACTGCTTTCTGATATAACAAAAGACCATGTATCATATACAATTGAATACATGGAAGCAAACGACCTGACCAAAGACATTACAACACAGGAAATATATAATTTCTATAATACAAGCTATATGTATGTAAGGTTTATAGTTGATGTGCACGGCAGGGATAAGCTGATGGATATATTCTATGAAGCAGGCAAAAAGCCTTTTCATGACTCAACTCTTAATGATACCTTTGAGTATGAAAACCAGCAGACAGCCTCTGAGGTGCTTATGACAGTTTTAGGCTTGACTAAGGAAGAATTCAGTGCCGAATACATGGCATGGCTAGATACTCTGGATTTTAATACATTAGGTGAACTTCATATGCAATAACATTAAAGGCTGTTCATACGAACAGCCTTTTTGATAAAATATCAAAACATATCCCGGAGTACGATTATTTAGGTTCTATGCCGGCGGCGAGTGAAGCGTAACTGTTTTGCTGGCGCTGGCTTTCTTTATGCCTGAAGTGTAAACCGCCTCAATATAGAACGTGCATGGCACTCCTTCCGGCATGTCTGTAAATTCAGAGGAAAGCTTTGCAAACGATGTTGCTGAGCCCACATTAATAGTATGGGCTGTGCCTCCGCTTATTTGGTAGACCACATTGAAATTTTCAAATTGCGAATGGCTGACAGTTCCCCATTCAAGATAAACTTTACCATCTGTTTCCGAGCTGTAAGCAGAGGTAAATACCGGTGCTGCAGGAGCAGGGAAAACAATGTCTGACTTTACATTGCTGGTGGTTTGCCCTCCGGAATACACCGCCGTAACTGACATATACACAGTAGCTCCGTCTGTAAATCCGCTTAAATCAGCCGCACTTTTACTGAAGCTTATGCTGTCAGTCATAAATGACTGAGTGCCTGAAGCTCCATATGACGGTGAAGAGTTTGTAAACGAAAAGTTAACCTTATAATACTGGAATTGGCTGTGCTCCACTGCCGACCAGTTCATGTATATCACTCCGTTATCTTCCGAGCAGAATGCGGAACTTAACGCAGGGGTAATGTATTCTTCTGGAGCAATGCCCGGAATAGTAAATGAGATAGTGCTGCCGGGCACTTTGACCGCATGGTTTTCATAAAGCGCAGTTATGGAAAAATAGCATACCCTGTCTTCTGTTGACGCACCAAGCTCCGAAAGGCTTACAACAGCGCTCGTTTGAGATGCTGTCGTTATCCACCTTAAGTAAGGTGAGCTGTCATAAGCAGGCGTGCTGTCGGTGAATGAATACACCAGTTTATATCCTTCAAGGCGCTCATCTGATATCATACCCCAGCTGAAGTATATACTATCCGCGTTCATTGTTCCTGAAATATTAGTCGACGGATATTCATTATTGACAGGCGTCGCAGTTGGCGATGGTGCTGCAGTCGTGGTTACAGGCATAGTTTTCGCTATTACATTTCCAGCTACTTTGGTTTCCTGATTATCGTATAATGCCGTTATGGAAAAGTAGAACTTTCTACCCTCTTTATATCCTGTTAGGCTGGTCAGTTTATACGTTCCTGTTGTCTTGCTTGCATCCGTTATATATTCTAAATAGTAGCACCCGTCCTCTCCGTAAACAGGCGTAGAGTCCGTATACGAATACATTACTTTGTATCCGTCAAACCTTTCATTGTCTATGCCTGTCCAGCTAAGGGTTATTTTGTCTCCGCTTATGCTGCCGCTTATTTTTGACGCCCCTTCGTCCCCAATCGGTGCGCTTGTTGGCGCAGGAGTTGCTTCTATGCTCTGTGCTTTCACTGTTACCGGCAGTACATTGCTTAATTTTGATGTACCGCCGCAGCTGACATACAGGCAGTAATACATTGTGGTGTTCACATCAGCCGTATCAATATCCACAATAAACTGAGTTATCTGATCATTTCCAACGGCTGCCTCCGAACTTGCCACTACATTTTTCATTTCTTTTACTTCGTCTAATGTAGTTCCTTTAATAAGCTTGTATTTGACAGTTGTTTCTTCATCTTTGACATTTCTAAAATCAATTTCATTCCAGTTAATAATTAATTTAGTTCCTTCATATGTCCCCTGGATAACCGGAGCGTCAAACTCGACTTCATCGTAATACTCAGGCATTCGCTCAACTACATCTTCAATTTTGGTGTCATCACTTGCCTGAATTTCCCCTGTCATATTGCAGAGTATCAGGATACCCGGAGACACATCGAGCTCTTTAGCCTGCTCTATGTCCTCCTGGCTTCCGTTTACACCAATTAAATGAATGTTATCACCCAAGTCTGCCTGAAGGCCGGCTAACAGATTGTTTAAAGTTTCTTCCTCATCCTCTTTTGAATCACCACTCAAAAACTGCCCCAAAAGCACGTACGTCTGGCCCTCTTCTTTTATGTATCCGTTAGCCATAGCCTTCTCTACAATCAGCTTAACAGCGTCAAGGAAATCCATCCCAACGCAGTCTATGCCTTCATACATCTGTTTTGCATCTTCATTTTGCATGGTAACATCCAAAACTACGTTGTTTTCATCTACGCTAAAACCAAAGCTTGGGTTTATATCAATTGTATAATATGCCGCTCCGTTCAATGGACTCTGGTTATTAATTGACGTTATAATGAACGCAACAAATATAAACGCTACCACAGATGCCGCAGCCAGCAGCCTGACAGTGAGTTTAGCCTTTTTTGTCTTTGTTTCTATGCCTGCCTGCCTTATATTTCTTATTATTTTTTTGCATTCATTCCGGGTGTTTCTAACCAGCTCTTCGTCCGGCTCAACCTCGGCAATGCTTATTTCCTCTAAAACTCTTTCAATGCTATTCATTTTCATTCTCCGCCAAGTCCTTTTTCAGTCTTTTTTTCGCCGCGTTCATTCTGGACTTTATGGTTCCCTCAGGAATTTTTAAAATCTCCGCAATTTCCGTATACCTCATTTGCTGGAAATAATAAAGCACCATTGGTATTTTCAGTTTGTGCGGAAGATTGTTTATGCGCTCAATAATTATTTGGTAATCAAGCTTTTTTTGATACTCTTCCTCCGCAGAAAGCGAATAATTTGTATTTTCTAAAACATAATCTTTTTGCTCATTGTTTGCGTATGAATCAAAAAATACCTCTTTCCTCTTTGTTTCTTTTCTGTATATGTCTTTATACTTGTTTATGCACACCCTAAACAGCCATTGCTTGAAATATCCTGCCTCCGCTGCCTTCAGCGACCTGGTGGCATTTATCCATGTTTCCTGAAACAAATCATCCGCCTCAGCTCTGTTTAAAGTCAATTTAAAACATAGATTATACAATGGTATTTTATATTTTGTTATCAGTATGCTTATGTCCGGCTCTGCATGTACCTCTTCCATTCCTTTGACCGCAGGATAATCGTTCTGCTGTGTATACACAATGATATCTCCTCTCACTTATATAAACGAAAAATATCTGAAATTGTTCGTTTTTTAAAAGATTTTTTTATCTCTATTATTTATTTTAACCAAATTTTTTATATAAATCATTATTTTTTTATATTGAATTTAGGTGAATTTCTTTTAAATGCATAAAAAAAAGGCCGCCTGCGGCAGCCGTATATATTTCAGGTGCTTAATACAAATGATAATACTATCAATGCGATTATCCCAGCCAGAACCAGCCAGCTTTGCCATTTTGCCCAGTTATTTGTCCAGCCTGCGCCGAATCTTTTTTCTACGAACACAGCGGGGTCTTCTTTGTTAAAATAAAACATCCCCAGTTTCCAAAGCGAGTCATCATCCCTGGTTATGCTTTTGCCTGCCACCTGCTCACCTTTTATTTTTATTTTGCTGCCAGACTGCCCGGTTTTAATCGAAAGCACAACTGCGTAAACTATAATAACCCCTGTCAAAGCCAACGGCGTATACATCATCAGCCACATTGGCAATGTTATAAACATTGAATACATTACGAAGGAAAAAATAAGCAGCATTAAAAGCCCCGTTATAAACAGAAATATTGACCATCTGTGTTTCATTTTCTCATTCTGTGCTGAAGACTGCTTGGGGTTATTAGGGTCGATTGTTTTTTTCGCGCGCTTTATTATGTAGTTTATTCCAAAAAAAAGCAACGCCATAAATCCCTGCATTCCAATTATTTCATACACCAGGCTCATTGATTTTACCTGGTATGAAATGGGAGCTCCCTGCATGTCAAATCTCACCGGTATGCTATTGGGTGCAGCATCATAAAGCCTCAGGGCATAAAAAAATGTAACCCCAATCAGCAAAGCATACACTGCATACCACCAAAGCGACAGCGCCCTTTTTTCATAACTTGTGCTTGTGTCAGCCACTGCAATGTTTTGGGATGTCACCTGCCAGCCTGCACTTTCTTTATATTTTTTGGTCTTTACCCAGAAAAATATATATAGCAGAAAATACGCAATCACAGCTGACCATATTATTATCTGCATGAATACAACCGACAGATTAACGGGCAGCATCAACGCCAACGCAAAATTCAGAGCAAGAAAAGCTGCGCCGATTAAAACAGCCCAAATTACAAACTTCTTTCTTAGGCTTGTAAAGTAATCGTTTTTCCACTCTGACGAAGGAATAGTAACGCCAAACATTATATCTTTCCGTGTTATAAAAGGCAAAATGGAAAAAATCACTATTACGGGAATAAAAACAATCAAATTTGTAATGTCATTATAGATATTATCCATTAAGTTATGTCCTCCGTCTCATTTAATATTTCATCAATTAAATCGTCTGTCATTTTGTTAATTTCTTTTTTGTTCATTCCTCTGGCACAGCATTCGGCCAGCACTGGCTTAACTGAGGCCTTGACAGCGCTTATAAAAACTTCATCCGCCTCATAATACCTTTTGCTATTCACCACTGCCCCCATGTTACGGTTTGCGCTTAAGTATCCTTTTTGCTTAAGCATTGTATATGCTTTATTTACAGTGTGCAGGTTTATTCCCAGGTCAATGCCCAGCTTTCTGACTGTAGGCATTTTTTCGCCTTCTTTAAGCCTCCCTGTTGCTATCCCTAAAACTACGCTATTATAAAGCTGCTCATAAAGCGGAGTCTCTGAATTCATATCTAGTTTAATAATCAAACTTCACTTCATCTCCTAATAGTCCGATTGCAGCATTTCCTGCTCTTTTTCCACCGGGTATACTTTGCCAAGGCTTTCAAATCTTTTTTTGCTCGTTATGATATATATAATCATTCCGACGGTAAACAAGGCTACTGCCCCTTCAATCAGCAATGCGCTCCATCCGGCATAAAGCAAAATAACTGACATTGTATCAAGCGCAGTATGAATCGCCAGAGCATAAACAGAATACAATATTCCTTTGCCTTTTACTATGCCTTCTGCTACCATAAGCGACAAGCCTATATGTATAAAGAACACCAAAAATCTTTCAAGCAGTCCTAAAAGCGTAGTGCCCGGGTTTGTGCTTATTAACGTATCTTTTAACGCATTCATCTGCTCCGCTATTAAATCAGCGGATGATCCCACTGCCGAAGCCTCGATTAATTTATCAAACGTACCGTTGTTTATCATACTGGCATAAAAAGCATAAACCACCAAGTTTACACCAACCAGCAAAATGGCTTCAATTCCGCCATGTCCGATTCCATGGCTTATTCCGGCATAATATGAAGTTTTATCTCTTACAAAAAGTTTTAATGTCAGATACCGCCCCGTAGTTTCAAAGAGCCCTGCGGTAAAGCCCAAAAACAGAGCATACAGGATATAGTTGCTCTGCGGAAGGTTTGCATACCACTCCATTCTTGGTAAAACCATTTGGATTATTGGAACTCTGATTACAAGCTGGAATACAACAAATGAAACAACACCTGCTATCATTGCCCCTGTTACACCTTTGCTCTTTATTCTTACAATAATAAAAGCTGCGATTGGAATAATAAAGCATCCTATGCCCGATATCAGCAATGCAGCTATGCTACCTGAAGAAACCATATTAATCCTCCAATACAACTCCTGTGCCATACGCCACAAATTCGATCGCTCCCTGCATAACAGCTGATGATGCAAACCTCATTGCCACTACCGCGTTTGCGCCCTTTGCCTCTGCATCTTCTACCATTCTTCCGATTGCAATTTTTCGCGACTCATCCATCATTTCTGTGTATTCTGCTATTTCTCCGCCAACTATTGTTTTAAGTCCGGCCATTATGTCTTTCCCTATATGTTTTGCCCTGACTGTTGACCCCTTAACATAGCCAATCACTTCTTTTA
This sequence comes from uncultured Christensenellaceae bacterium, assembly GCA_964509795.1. Lineage (GTDB taxonomy): Bacteria > Bacillota > Clostridia > Christensenellales > UMGS416 > JAFGUF01. The sequence goes on from CAZDZB010000017.1 coordinate 17,148, forward strand.
CTTTTTTCCCTTCTACGCTGTTTGTAGTTACTAAAATCATAAACATGCCTCCTTATTTGTTATATAACAACTATAACAAGCAAGAGGCCGTTTGTCAATATGTTAATTGTCTTTAACGTTAAAAATGATCTTGGGTATGAATAGGCTTTTTTACAAAAACCTTGTTTATAATTTCATAATTTGAGTTTATTTTTATGTCTTTTCTGTGCTTGGCTTGCTCAAGCCCCGCATATCCTGAAACCAACTGGTTTAACGCATGTATTGAGCACTCCATATCAGGCAATGTTGTGCTTTCGGCTTTCTGTGCAGCTGCCCTGCCGCTTTCTATGTCAACTGTAAATATGTTGTTGTTATGCTCAATATTATCATCAAATATTCTGATATTCAATTTGGCTTTCATTTCAGGTGCTTTTATCGCACACAAGGCTTTTTGTGCATTTATTATCCTCATCATTCCCCCTGCGTCTGATTTGATGTTAACATGCCAAGGTTCTTCAATGATGCTGTAGGCGTCAATCACCGGCGGACAGCTAAAGCTTATGTCCTTAATTTGGGGCGTTAATTTATACATAAAATTAACCATCATATCAAATGCTTCACTGCTGATAAAGGCCATGTCAAAGATTTTCGCATTGAAAGTAATAAAATCTATCTTTTCGTAATCATACTGAAAATAAGCAGCAGGAGTCCCGTCATTATAATACAGCACATATAAACGGCTTTTGCTGGTAAAAGGGTTTCCCTTTAATATCCTGTCCCAAAACCATCCTTTTCTATTAAGCATAAAATTCATACCCTGCGCGTATTTTTCATATACCTGCTTAATTTCATCAGAAAGGTCATCCGCGCTTCCTGGCACGTGCATCTTGGCATACCCCCAGTCTTTTTTGTATGAGATTCCCTCAGCTTTGAAAGTTACGATGTCTTTTTTTATGCAAAGCTCATATCCGTATTTCCTATAGAAAGGATGGGAAAAAGGGTAAAGATATGAAAGTACATAATCGTCTTCATACATCTCTTTTAAAACCCCATCAAACAGCTCGGAGACGTTACCTTTCCGTCTGTTTTCTGGGTATGATGACACATCGCCTATTCCGCCCGTGCGCACATAACCAGTATCCAAAAACATCTCAATATCAAAAAGCCTTAATCCTGCTGATATCCTGCCGTTTTCATCCTCCAGCACTCTTATAGTGTCCGGCAAAAACTCACCTTTTTCAATGTCCTTATATGCGTCATCAGCGTTGCCGAAAAAAGCTATTGAGCTTAAATTTGCAAAAGCTTTAGCTTCGCCTTCTTTTATCTTTCTGTAAATCATCACTTCTCCTTATCCTGACCTACTAAAGCAAAAAAGCCGCCATCTGCGTCGTGTATCCAAGCGTTTGAGGCGGCTTCATAAATTTTAATCCAGATAGTCTTTTAATTTCTTTGATCTGCTCGGGTGCCGCAGCTTTCTTAATGCCTTGGCCTCAATCTGGCGGATTCTCTCCCTTGTGACTTCAAATTCCTTGCCGACTTCTTCCAAAGTCCTTGCCCTTCCGTCGTCCAGCCCAAACCTTAAACGAAGCACCTTCTCCTCTCGGGGGGTCAATGTGTCCAGCACCTCTGTCAGCTGCTCTTTAAGCATTGTAAAGGCCGCCGCCTCCGATGGAGCAGGAGCGTCATCATCAGGTATAAAGTCTCCCAGATGGCTGTCTTCTTCTTCGCCTATCGGCGTCTCCAAAGAAACAGGTTCCTGAGCTATCTTCATGATTTCGCGTACCTTTTCAACAGATATTCCCATAACCTCGGCTATTTCCTCAGGCTGAGGGTCTCTTCCAAATTCCTGCAGCAGCTGTCTTGAGACTTTTATCAGCTTGTTTATTGTTTCTACCATATGAACGGGAATTCTTATAGTCCTTGCCTGGTCAGCAATAGCCCTTGTAATTGCCTGCCTTATCCACCATGTTGCGTATGTTGAGAACTTATAGCCTTTTCTATAATCAAATTTTTCTACTGCCTTAATAAGGCCCAGATTACCCTCCTGTATAAGGTCAAGAAACTGCATGCCTCTGCCGACATACCTTTTGGCAATGGAAACCACAAGCCTCAAGTTAGCTTCGGCCAGTTTCTTTTTAGCTTCTTCCTCTCCTTCTTCCATTCTCTTTGCCAGAATTATTTCCTCGTCAGCGGTAAGAAGAGGTACTTTTCCTATTTCCTTAAGGTACATACGCACCGGGTCATCAATGTTAACTGTGTCAGGGGCAGAAATGTCCATTTCCTCGGCCATCATCTTCTCTGACACTCCGGCACCGATATATTCAATTTTAAGGTTGCTTAAGCGCTCATATATTCTGTCTATCTCTTCACTTGTAAGTTCTATCCCATCGAGAGCTGCCGCAATATCGCTCTCGCTTAATTCACCTTGTTCTTTACCTATTTCAATAAGTATATCGATTCGCTCGTCTTTGCTTTTGCCCGCAAATAGCTTTTTTGTTACTTTTTTCTCTTTTTTCTTTTTTGCTGTAACTTTGCTGTTGTCTTCTATCATTTTGTTCACCTATTCCTCTCCTTGGAAAAGAGCGCTTTTCTTTTGCTCTTTGTCAAGCTCCTGCACCTGTCTCATCAATTGTTTTTTTTCGTCCTTCGAAGTGTTTATATCATTAATTCTATCAATCAATTCATGCCTTCTTTTCTTAAGTATTCCTGCGTTCATTTTAACTATACACCCGCTTATAGCTGCATCGTAGTCCCCTAAAAGGTTCATCTGCTCCTGCCCAATTTCTTTTGCTTCCTCGTCAGTCATATGTGTTAGCAGCTTACCCAAAGTCGTTTCTTTTTCTTTTAATTGTATTATTGCCCTGGCAATCTTTCTTCTCGGTTCATTGGAAAAATCCTCATATGATATTTCCGTAAATAGCTTCTTTCTGCAGCCTGAATTCACTGCCGCCAACTGCAGGGCTATCCTTTCTGCCCGTATAAGCCCTGTGTCTGATGCGTCGGAAGAAGTCTTGCTTTTATGGTCATCTGTATTATCCACCGTCTCTTCGATGTTCATTACTCTTTTTGCCCTGCCAAGGCTTTTTTTTGCCATTTGCGTTTCAGCGTCAATCGCAACAATAGGAAACCCTGTTTTACTATGCAGCCGCTTTTCATACATTGAAAGCTCTATTGGTGCGTCAATGTGCGCCAGCACGTCCCTGCAGCATTCCTGCAAAAAGTTTTTTCTCTGTTCTTCGCTGCTTAAGTCATACTTTGCTTCAATTACGGAAATCTTATAATCATTCAGAGTTTTGGCCTCATTCATCTTGTCCTGAATGCCTACTATGCCGTACCTTTTTGCGAAATCGTCGGG
>CAZDZB010000017.1:20581-23914 GCA_964509795.1 uncultured Christensenellaceae bacterium
ACAACAATGATTTTGTCTACATTGTCTATTTTGTTTAATGTATGTATCCCATAAAGATTATACCGTTTATTGAATATAGGCGTTTCAGGAGAATTAAGGTATTTCGGCTTGCTGTCATCCATCACCCTGCCGCCGAATCCTATTATCCTCATTCTTCTGTCTATAATGGGAAACATTATCCTGTTTCTAAAGGCGTCATAGCAGCTTTCATTTTTTTCTTTGGCAAGCCCCACTTTAACAAGCATTTCTTTGCTTATGCCTTTTTCCTGCATATAATCTGTGAGCATATTCCAGTCATCGGGCGCATATCCAAGCCCAAATCTTTTTATTATTGTGTCACTTATGCCACGGGACGCTATGTATTCCCTCGCCTTTAACCCTATTCCCTCAAAAAGATTTGTTCTGTACCACCTGGCTGCTTCTTTCATGACAGAATACATTTTTTCCTTTTCGTCTGAAGGAATGTAGTTTTCATTCCTTGTGCTTACCGGTATTGCCAAATTGGCTCTCTCAGCCAAAAAAGTCACCGCTTCTTTGAAATCCATCCGCTCGACTTTCTGTACGAAGCTTATGGCATCTCCGCCGGCATGGCAGCCAAAACAATGATAAAACTGCTGGTTGGCATTGACAGAAAATGATGGCGTTTTTTCTCCATGGAAAGGACAAAGGCCCCAATAATTTGCACCCTTTTTTTTAAGTGAGATATATGAAGAAATAACATCAACAATGTCATTTCGGTCTAAAACCTCTTCAATAAAATCCTGCGAAAAAAATGCCACTTAACACCCTCCATATTCTATTATTTGACACTAACATATATTTCCCTTTTTATATAAACGTAATTTTATAATATTAATAATTAATTCATATATTTTATATTAGGTTTTCTACACTATATTTATTATCGCTGCGCTTTTTGCATGCAATTATCAGCCGCCCTCAATATAAAATAATTACTGTACTGCAAAAAGAGGCATCTTTTTAAGATACCTCTTTTAGTTTGTTTTAATTAGTATTTTTCTACAGCCCCAGTTTTTCTATTTCTTCTTCCACTTCTTCCGCGCCTTCGTTGTAGAATTTCTCTTCTTCCGGGTCCAGGTGCTTAAGAAGCCTCAAAAACTCTCCTGCGTGCACTCTCTCTTCGTCTGCAATATCTTTAAGCACTTCTATTGCCAGTTCATCGTCAGTAGATTCAGCCAGCTGCATATACAGCTGAATCGCTTCATATTCTGCTGAAATCATAAATCTTATAGCTCTTATCAATTCAGCTTTGGTCAGTTTTTTGTCCTTAGCCATTCCTGAAAATGGTTGTCCGAAATCAGGCATTTTTTACCTCCGTATAATTGTATTTCAAATAAATCGTTGAATCTTACTTGCTCTTAATTAATATTTAATAAACTTATCCCCGGGAACGCCGCATATGCTGCATTTTTCAGGGACATATTTTTCTATGTTTCCGCATACAGGGCATAAGTAATATGTTACTTCTTCTTTACTATCCAGTGTATCCAAAGCTTCCTGATATAACCTGGCATGAACTTCCTCTGCTTCTTTGGCGAATCTAAATGTTCTTACCGCTGCCTTGTTGCCCTCTTCTTCGGCTTGCTTTAAAAAAGGAGGGTACATATCTTTATATTCATAAGTTTCGCCTTCTACTCCTGTTTTCAGATTCTCTGCAGTGGTTCCTACTTTTCCCGCAACCTCAAAATGCCTCAGCGCGTGTATAGTTTCCGCGTCAGCTGCCGCTCTGAAAAGCCTGGCCGCATTCATGTTTCCTTCTTCTTCAGCCTTTTTCGCGAATGCCAGATATTTTCTGTTAGCTTGAGACTCCCCTGCAAACGCATCCATTAAGTTATCTTTTGTTTTACTCATTGTTTTTACCTCCGTAGTATTGTTTTTATTTAATAGTTCAATCAATCCTTCAGCAGCTTCCCTTGGGAACCCTTCGTGATTGTCTTCTTCAATAAGTGAGTTAAGCAGATTAATTACATTGTCGCTTTGCGGCAGCATATATCCCGCTTCCCTCATTAAATCCTCGGCCATAACCCTGCCCGACATGCTGATAGCTTTTGCCAGCTGCTTTTCTTCGGGTGTTTGTGCGTTTTTTGTTATGTTGTCCGCTATGCTTTCCTGGTCTGTTTTTTTCTCCGCCAATGCTCCAAGCGAGTTTATTACAGCTGGCGATTTAACCTGCTGGGGCGGAAACTCATCTGGAATCAACGATATCGCGTGCGAAGGACAGGCGTCCACGCATAATCTGCATCCGCTTATGCATGTATCCGCGTCTATCTGACCATTCTCTGTGTCTGTGGCCCCTGTCGGGCAGACATAAAGGCAAAGGCAGTCCTTTGTACATAATCTTATATTTCTTACTGCATGCATTACACTGCCTCCTTTTCTATCTTCCTAATCTTCATTCTGGGGACTTTGCATACCGGGCATATTTCCGGGGCTTCATCGCCGATATACACAAACCCGCATATCTCACATACATATATATTCGTATCTTTAAGAAGGCCCTCTTTTTGCTTTTCATACCTTGAAAGTATTGAAGCTATTATTTTTGTCACTTTTTCTCCCCAGACAAGCGCCCTTAGCGCGCCTCTGTCTGCATTTCTTTTGGCAGCAGCACTTGCACCAGGATAGTCATCATCTATGTTCTCATCACAGATTTTTTTAATATCAGAGAACTCTTTTTTATCAGTGGCTTTTTTCAAGCTGTTATAATAATCCGCCAATTGATAAAACTTTTCCGCCTCTTCAGGCTTGTACTGCTTTTCACAGCCTTTAGCCAAATTTGAAAATAACGCGCTCATTTCAGCGTATGACAGCTTACGCAGTTCATGCCCATCCTCATCCGATGGCGCTTTGCCTTTTACTGCAGTTTCCTTCACTGCTTTTTGTTCTTCAAACTCATCTTTTGAAGCCCCGCACACAGGACACACCCAGTCATCAGGAACGTCTTCCCATTTTGTACCGGGGGCAATACCGTCTTCTTTGCTTCCGGACGCTTCATCGTATATATATCCGCAGACCGTGCATACAAATTTTCTCATACGCCTTCCTCCATTATTTTTATTTAACACAAATTTTCTTATATTATATTTTAAATATGTTATATTTAGATTAACATTTTATCTTGGCTTTGTAAACTTATGTTCATAATATCACAATCTTTTTTCTTATTTAGTTAATAAGCTGCATATACTTCTACATCATAAGAAAAGCACTGGTTACTTAACATATTCGTAACTTTATTGCTTTATAATTTATCTTATAAAAATCAAGGCAGGTAAAAATGAAAGCAGCAGCATATATATTTGACATGGACGG
>CAZDZB010000018.1:0-23801 GCA_964509795.1 uncultured Christensenellaceae bacterium
CTGATATGTTTGACGCATTAGGCGCTGCTGGTACTATAACAGGATGGAATGACATATATACTTCACTGCAAACAAAAGTCATTGAAGGCTGTGAAGCAGCTCCAAGCGCTCTCTATTCAATGAATTTCTATGAGCAGGCAAAATATATGACAGTAACAAACCACATTATTGCTTGCACTTTCTATTTCTTTAACACAGAGTGGCTGGACAGCCTGCCAGAAGATTTGAGAGAAATCGTTATGGAATGTGCAGAAGACGCAAGAGTATATCATGCAGAGCTTTATGATGAAGAAGACGCTGCGGCCGTACAGGCCTTGGTTGACGGAGGCGTAACGGTTATTGAGCTGTCAGATGAAGAAAAAGCTAAATTTGTCGATGCATGTTCAGGCATGTTAGATGAATACAGGGCAAAAGGCGACAACTGGAATTCTTTCATAGACATTCTGCTAGCCGCAAAAAACTAAAATGAGTGATTAATTACTAGTTTTATTGGCATAGTTACTAATGTAATTATGCCAATAATTTTATAAAGATGACAATTTGAAGTATAATTAAATTGTAATTAGTTTATTATAGAAAATTAAAAGGGAACAAATGTAATGATAAAGAAAATATACGGGATTATTGATAAAATCCGGTCAATTGGAATTATAGGAATTTTTTCATTTATGCTGTTGCTGAGCTTGATACAGATAATTTTGAGATATTTTTCTTTTCTAGGCTTCAGGCTTTTTGCCTGGGGAGATGAGATAGTCAGGTTATCAAGCATTTGGGTGGTGTTTTTGGCTGCGAGCCTGGGAGTAAAAGAGGGAGCGCATTTAAGCGTTGCATTCTTTTTGGAGAAATATGTGCCTAAAAAAATAATGGTTATTATTCAGAAAGCAGCTAACGTTATATTAGTATTAGTTTTAATATACCTCACATATTTTGGGAGCAGGTATACGCTTAACGCAGTTGGAAAGACATTGCAAAACATTGATATGTCAATAGCTTGGTTTTATGCTGCAATACCTGTCGGATGTTTTTATTTACTTATTGATTATCTGCTCATTTTAATATACGGAGAGCATCCGTATTCCAGAAAAAAACTAAAAGCAGAAGATGCTGGGGAAATCAAAGATCCTCAAGAAATAGAAACAGATTTTTAGGAGGAAATTATGATACAAATACTTCTTGTGTTTGCTTGTCTTATCTTATTTATACTTTTGGGCTTCCCAATTTATATGTCTACAATTATCACGGGTATTATATTCGTTTTTACAATGGATATATCTTCAACACTTGTAGTTATTAAAATGTTTGGGAGCATAAATTCATTTGCTCTAATGGCTATACCGTTTTTCATAATTGCCGGAAACATAATGATGAAGGCAAAAATAACGGATAAACTTATTAATTTTGCCAATGCGATAGTAGGGCAGTTTAAAGGCGGGTTAGGACATGCCAATATTGTTACATCAATGCTTTTCGGAGGCATTCAAGGCTCAGGCGCAGCTGACGCATCAGCAATTGGGGGGATGCTGATTCCCGCGATGGAAAAGCAGGGCTATGAAAAAGATTACGCTGTTGCAGTAACAGCGGGCTCTTCAATGCTAAGTCCCATTATCCCGCCCAGTATCGCAATGATACTATATTCTTTTTATACAGAGATGTCCATAGGCAGATTGTTTTTGAGCGGCATTATTCCGGGCATTGCAATAGGAATTGCTATGATGGCAATAAACGCTATGCTGTACAGAAAAAGAGGGTATAATATACCGCTGCAAAAGTTCAGCTTTAAAAATCTATGGAGTGCTTTTAAAAGCTCAATTGGAGCGTTGATAATGCCTTTAATTATAGTATGCGGTATTGTTTTTGGAATTGTAACTCCTACTGAATCAGGAGTGCTTGCCATAGTTTACGGATTGTTTTATGGATTTTTCATTTCAAAGGAACTAAAGGTGAAGATGATTCCCAAAATTCTTTTGGAATCTGCGATAACTACTGCTGTTGTACTTATGACAATTTCTGCAGCGGGCATTATAAGCAATGTGTTTGTCCGTATGAATCTGCAGGGAGAGATTGTTAATTTTGCCGTTAATGTAATTGGCAACCCTTACTTTGCTACATTTTTCTTAATGGCTATTATGATGATTTTGGGTTGTTTTTTGGACCCTACTATATTGATAGCTATGTTCGCTACAAGCATTTTAAGCGTTGGAACATCTTTGGGTTTTGACCCTATTCACTACGGAATAATTATGATTATTGTAATGCAGGTAGGTGCCATTACTCCGCCGGTAGGGACGTTCCTTTTTATCAGCTGCGGAATAGCGAAACTGCCTATAGAAAAGAGTATAAAACCATTAGCACCATTTATTTTGAGCATACTTGCGATTGTAATTTTGATGATATTTATTCCTGGAATGGCTACCTGGATACCAAGCCTACTAAGCTGATTATAAGGGAGGATAAAATGAGCAGAGCAGACGGAATGAATTATGCGCCTAAAGGGAAAGCAAAACCGGTTTGTACAAAAGGAGAATTTGAGTTTTCCGTTATCGGGCTTAACCATGGACATATTTACGGAATGTGCAATGGCTTGATTGAAGCCGGCGCAGTCCTAAAATCAGTATATGACACTGATGAAAACAGGTTAAAGAAGTTTATTGATACATACAAGGGAGTGGAACTCGCGGCAAGCCAGGAAGAGATTTTGGACGACAAAAAAATAAACATGGTGGCAAGCGCTGCTATAACGTCCGAAAGAGGCCCCTTGGGAATGAAAGTAATAGACAGCGGGAAAGACTATTTTACAGATAAAGCGCCTTTCACCACATTGGAGCAGCTTGAGCTGGCCAGGCAGAAAACAGCCGCAACAGGAAAAAGATACATGGTTTATTACAGCGAAAGGCTGCATGTGGAAAGTTCCGTGTTGGCTGAGGAGCTGATTAATGGAGGAGCCATAGGCGAAGTTATCCAGGTAATTGGACTGGGGCCGCACAGGCTGAATGCCGCAACCAGGCCCGACTGGTTTTTTAAACGGGAAAAATACGGCGGCATATTGTGCGATATCGGCAGCCATCAGATAGAACAGTATTTAGCTTTCGCAAAAGTTAAAGACGCCACCGTGGTCAGAAGCAATATTGCAAACTACAATAACCCTGACCACCCTGAACTGGAGGACTTTGGAGAAGCGATGCTTATAGGTGACAACGGAACGACCAATTATTTCAGAGTGGACTGGTTCACGCCAAAAGGCTTAGGCACATGGGGCGACGGCAGGACTGTAATTTTGGGAACAGAAGGATATATTGAACTACGAAAATATATTGATATCGCAAAGGAAGACACACCTGACCATCTGTACCTGGTAAACAATGAAGGAGAAAAACATATACACGCCGCAGGCAAGACAGGGTTTCCGTACTTTGGTAAATTAATACTTGACTGCCTGAACAGGACAGAATACGCAATGACGCAGGCACATGCTTTCAAAGCATCAGAACTGTCTTTGATTGCTCAGGCAATGGCGACCAGAATAAAATAAAAGGAGGCTGCTGTGTTAAAAGCTATGGTAATAGGTGCTGGGGCAATTGCCCCCAGCCACATAGAGGGATATTTAAAATTAAAGGATAAAGTAAAAATAACAGCAATTTCTAATCTGATAGAAAAGCCTGTAACTGATTTAATTGAAAAATATAATCTTACAGATGCAGTTTTTACAGCTGATTATAAAAAAGCATTGGATGATGTTGACATGGTGTCCATTTGTACACCGCCAAAAACTCACGAAAAGATAGCGGTAGACTGCTTGTCTAAGGGAGTGCATGTTTTGCTGGAAAAACCGATGGCGCTATCCCTTCAGGAATGCGACAATATTATAAAAGCAGGCATTGAAAACAATGCATTAATTTCGGTTGTGGCACAAAGCAGATTCAAGTCAGAGAATGCAAAAGTTATAAAATTACTGCAAAATAATAAATTAGGGAAAATACTTTATGCAAACGTTTTATCAAATTGGTGGCGTGGCCCCAAATATTATGACCTGGAGTGGAGGGGCATGTGGGAAAATGAAGGAGGCGGCTGTACGCTTAACCATGCAGTCCACCATATTGATTTGCTGCTTTGGGCAAAAGGCCTCCCTGTCAGGGTGTCGTCCGTTTTGGCCAATCTGGCACATGACAATTCAGAAGAGGAGGATTTGTCTGTTTCCTTGCTTCAATACGCTGACGGCACAATAGGCAGCCTTACCTGTTCATTAATTTCTCACGGCGAGGAGCAGTCGCTGACGTTTCAGGCAGAAAAAGGCGGAGTTAGCATTCCCTACAGCCTGAGGGCAAACGTGGAAAGGCCTAACGGATTTCCGGACACTGAGAGCGACCTGATTGCGAAAATAAATCAAGAATACAATGATATGGGTAATTTAGAATATGAATATCACGCAGGGCAGATTTATGATTTGATTAACGCTATAGAAAACGGAGGAAGGCCGCTGATAGATGGGGAAAGCGGCAGAATGGCAATAGAGTTAATTTCGGCCATTTATAAATCAGGAACATTAGGCGTGCCTGTGTCTCTGCCGATGTCAAAGGACGATGAATTTTATACGCATGAAGGCTTAGTTAATAATGCAATCCACTTTAACGAAAAAACTAAATTTGTTGAAGCGTTTGAAGACAACACGCTGACGTCAATAGCGGGAAAAGAAACAGAAAAATAGTTAGTTTAAGTGTGTATCAGGCAGTAAATAATATATAAATCAGATATAAAACGGAGGGCGAACAATGAAAATGTCATGGCGATGGTATGGAAGCAAAAATGATGACATTACCTTAAATCAAATTAAACAGATACCTGGGGTTGAGTCCATTGTGTGGTCACTTCATGATAAAGTAGCAGGCGAAGAATGGCATACAGAGGAGATAGAATCCGCGGTTAAAGAGATAACCGATAGTGGATTTTCCGCGTCGATAGTAGAGAGCGTTAATGTACATGATGATATTAAAATTGGGAAAGACACCAGGGATAAGTATATTGATGTATATATAGATACAATAAGAAAACTGGCAAAAGCCGGCGTAAAAATAATATGCTATAATTTTATGCCTGTTTTCGACTGGACAAGGACAGATTTATACAGAAAAACACCGGACGGCTCAAATGCATTTTTTTATGAAAGAAAATTGGTTGAAGGAGCTTCACCAAAAGAAATGATGGACAATATGATGAAAGCCGCAAAGGACAAATCATTGCCGGGCTGGGAGCACGAGCGCCTAGCTGACCTTAACAGGCTGTTTGATGAGTATAAAGACATAACAGAGGAAAAACTTTTTGAAAACTGTAAGTATTTTTTAGAGAGGATTATGCCTGTATGTGAAGAATGTGATGTAAGGATGGCAATACACCCTGACGACCCACCGTGGCCGATTTTCGGGCTCCCGAGGATAATCAGGAGCAGAGACCATATAAAAAAATTCCTGGACCTTGTACCTAGCGAATACAACGGATTAACAATATGCTCAGGTTCGCTGGGACCGGATTTAGAAAATGATATTCCGGCGATAATCAGAGAATTTGGTGATAAGATATACTTCGCACACGTCAGGAATGTAAAAATATATGAAAACGGAGACTTTATAGAAACATCTCATAGAGAATGCGACGGCGACATTGAAATAATAGAGATAATGAAAGCATACCATGATATTGAGTATAAAGGATATATAAGGCCTGACCACGGCAGGCACCTTTGGGGAGAGGAAAAGCATTGTGTACCGGGATATGGATTATATGACAGGGCTCTCGGAGTAATGTATCTGCTGGGAATTTGGGATACTCTGGAGAAATATGAGGTAAAATAGTATGGTTAAACTATGCAAAAATAATTTAAAAAAATTAAACAGCATGGGCATTGATGTTCCTCAGTTTGATATTGAACAAATTACAAAGGCAACCGTAGAATCTCCTGAGTGGATTCATTTTGGCCCGGGTAATATTTTCAGAATATTCATCGGGTCGCTGGCTCAGCAGGCCATTGAAGAAAAAAGAATGAAGACAGGAATAATCGCAGTTGCAGCATATGACGAGGAAATTGTTGAAAAGGTATATAAGCCTTTCGATAACTTGACTCTTGCCGTGACGATGAAATCAACAGGACAGCTAGAAAAAAAAATAATAGGCAGCATTGTTGACAGCTTGACTTTAGAAGATTATGACAGGCTGAAAAAGATATTTGAAAGCCAATCATTAAAAATGGTTTCATTCACCATAACAGAAAAAGGCTACAGCCTAATGGACAGCAAGGGCGTATTATTTGATTTTGTAAAAGATGACCTTAACGGCAATCCCCGAAAAGCAAAAAGCACAATGGTGCTTTTAACCGACCTGTTGTATAGCCGCTATCAAGCAGGGGAATACCCTTTAACGCTGATGTCAATGGACAACTGCTCAAATAACGGTGATAAGATAAAATCGGCAGTGGAATTTGCCGCAAAATATATGACAGAAAAAAACGGATATTATAAAGGGTTTTTAGAGTATATTAAGACAAAAATATCATATCCTTTTACCATGATTGATAAAATTACACCACGGCCCAACGAAACCGTAAAAGAGCACCTGGAGCAAATCGGGATAGAGGGAATGGAAACAATTCTTACTAGTAAAAACACATTTACAGCCCCGTTTGTGAATGCTGAGGAAACGCAGTATTTGATAATGGAAGATGACTTTAAAAACGGAAAGCTGGATTTTGCTGCAGGCAAAGCTGTTTTTGCAGACCGAGATACAGTTAACAAGGCTGAAACAATGAAAGTTACTGCTTGTCTAAACCCGCTTCACACTGCATTGGCTGTTTCGGGATGCTTGTTGGATTATGAGTTTATATCTGACGAGATGAAAGATGAACTTTTGGTAAAACTCATTAAAAAAATAGGATACGATGAAGGATTGAAGGTGGTCTCAGACCCTGGAATCGTTAAACCAGAAGAATTCATAGATGAAGTTGTAAGTATCAGGTTTACCAATCCTTATATAAATGATACTCCGCAGAGAATTGCAACTGACACTTCCCAGAAAGTTGGCATCAGATTTGGCGAAACTATTAAAAAATATTATAAAAATGAGAATTTAAATACAAATGATTTGGTAGGGATACCCATTGCTATTGCCGCATGGCTAAGATATTTGCTTGGCGTTGATGACAGAGGCAGAGAATTTAAAATCAGCCCGGACCCTATGCTGGCTGAGCTTAAAAAAACAATGGACAAGATAAAATTAGGTGACGTCAAAGGAGACATAGAAGCAATACTGTCTAGCGACAAGATATTCGGAATAAATTTGTACGAAGCAGGCCTTGGCAAAAAAATAGAAAAATATTTTAATGAGATGATAAAGGGCAAAGGAGCATTCCGAGACACACTTGCTAAGTACTTGTGATGAGCAAAACATTTTTTAAATGCCGGTTTGAACTATTCTAAATATTATGTATAAGTGCCGGCATATTAAGCGAAAAAAACCGCTGCTAAATAAACAAAAACAGCAAATAAAATATTTAATTGAAAGCGCATTTTAAATAGTAAATGAATATTTTATTTGTTTTTGCGTATTTAAAAACGTATTTATGTAAAATCTGTTTAAATAAATTACTGCAGATTATATAAAATTGACTGAAAACTTTTACATAATAATTGACAAAAAGCTATAAACGAGGTATCTTTATTTTAGAAAATTAATTATATTACAACGGCGTAATTTAATGGGATAATTTGCGTCGTTTTATAGGTTACGCATTTTATATGACAATTTACGTTTTGTTAGAAGCTTAAGAGACTTCGTAATTTCATGAGCAGATTTAAAGCATTTATACATATATCTTTGAATTGCTTTCCCGTTGAAAAGGTAAACCTCGTTGTGAACTGAACTTGGCCGATTGTATATTAACAAAAAAAGAACCCGACGGCAAAAGAGAAAATCAGATTTAATCAGCGTGCATAATTTGCATATGCAAAATTCTATAAAAAACAATGGAGGGAATGAAATGAAAAAACTAATTGTACTGCTGCTTGCTCTTACACTTGTATTTGCGTTTACGGCATGCAGCCCAAATGAAGAGGTAACTGGAGGAGACGTAAAGATTGGCGTAATTTTGGTTCACGATGAAAACACAGGATATGACTATGCTCACATTCAAGGAATTGAAGCGGCAGCGGAAGCAACAGGCATCTCTGCAGATCAGATTATCTGGAAATACAATATTTCTGAAGATGAAAACTGCTACGATACGGCAACTGACTTAGTTGAGCAGGGATGTACTTATATTTTCTCTGACAGCTATGGGCACCAAAGCTACATGCAGCAGGCTGCAAGCGAAAATGAGGACGTAACCTTTGTATCCATGACAGGTGACACAGCAGCTCTTTCAGGGCTTGACAATTTTAAAAACGCTTTCAACTACACTTATGAGTCACGCTATGTATCAGGCGTTGTAGCGGGCATGAAACTGGCTGAGCTTGTTGCGGACGGCAAAGTTGAAGACAAAAACATGGACGAAAACGGCAACATCAAAATCGGTTATGTAGGAGCTTTCCCATATGCAGAAGTTGTTTCCGGTTACACAGGATTCTATCTTGGCGTTAAGTCAATAGTAGAAAATGTTGTTATGGACGTTACCTACACTAACTCATGGTATGACCCGACAGCAGAAGCTGAAGCAGCTAATTCGCTTGTATCTTCAGGATGCATTATTATAAGCCAGCACGCAGACTCA
This sequence comes from uncultured Christensenellaceae bacterium, assembly GCA_964509795.1. Classification (GTDB taxonomy): domain Bacteria; phylum Bacillota; class Clostridia; order Christensenellales; family UMGS416; genus JAFGUF01. Next base: position 8,750 of record CAZDZB010000018.1, read on the forward strand.
ACAGGAGCGCCGGCCGCATGCGAAGCCCTGCTTGAAGGAGGCACAACAATTTACTGTGTAGGCTACAACGTAGATATGCTTTCAGTTGCACCGCAAGCCGCTCTTACAAGCGCTCAAAACGACTGGGGTGTTTACTATACATATGCATTCAACTGCATTTTAACAGGTGAAGATATCGTTACAGACTGGGCAAAAGGATATTCTGACGGTGCTGTTATGATTTCAGCTCTCGGCGAAAGCTGCGCTGAAGGAACTGAAGAAAAAGTTGCAGAAGTTGAAGCCGCATTAAAAGACGGCACACTTAATGTATTTGACACTTCAACATTCACAGTAAACGGTGCAGAAAAAACAAGCTATATGGCCCTTGACACTGATGGCGACTGGGTCGGCGACACAGGCGAAGCCATTTCAGACGGCGTATTCCACGAATCCACACTGCGCAGCGCTCCATACTTTGCATTGCGTATAGACGGAATTACAGAACTAAACGCTCAATAATTAAAGAACATGCTAGAAAGAGCCACTTAAATAGTGGCCCTTTCTATTACTTTTAAGGGGGTAACCAAATATGCAAAACTCCAAAGCGGCAGTTTGCATGCGAGGCATTACAAAAACATTTGGCTCGGTAGTGGCCAATGACAAGGTGTCCATTGACATAAACAAACAGGAAATCCTGGCTTTGCTCGGAGAGAACGGAAGCGGGAAGACAACGCTTATGAATATACTGTCGGGCATTTATTTTCCTGATGAGGGGCAAGTATTAGTTGACGGACAGGAAGTCACAATTAGAAGCCCTAAGGACGCATACAGCCTTGGCATTGGAATGATTCACCAGCATTTTAAACTTGTTGATGTGCTGACTGTAGCAGAAAATATAATTCTGGGCTTGCCGGGAAAAGGCAAGCTGGACATGAAAGCTGTAGGAGAAAAAATCCGCGGTATCTGTCAAATGTATGGTTTTGAGGTAAACCCCAACCAAAAAATATATGATTTATCTGTTTCACAAAAGCAGACAGTTGAAATAGTAAAGGTTCTTTATCGCGGTGCTGACATATTAATCCTCGATGAACCGACTGCAGTTTTGACGCCACAGGAGACAGAAAAACTTTTCAATGTTTTACGTAATATGCGTAATGATGGCAAAGCAATTATCATCATTACTCATAAGCTGCATGAGGTTGAAGAGATATCCGATAGAGTGGTTATCCTGCGACGGGGCAAATACGCAGGCGGAATGATGACAAACAAAACTAATGCATCTGAAATGACCAACATGATGGTGGGGCGTTCAGTTTCGCTTAATATTGACCGGCCTGACCCCATTGACTCTGAACCGAGGCTTATAGTTGAAGGGCTTACGGTGAAGGATAAAGATGGGATAATAAAGCTCAAAGATGTTTCATTTACGGCTTATTCCGGTGAAGTGCTGGGAGTTGCAGGAATATCAGGATGTGGGCAAAAGGAGCTTTTGGAAGCTATTGCTGGACTTCAACCCATTGAAACAGGAGACATAGTTTATATTGACCCGGAAACAAAAGAGGAAGTTAAACTTGACAATAAAGACCCGCGAGAGATAGCCTCGCTGGGTGTGATGCTTTCCTTTGTTCCGGAAGACAGGCTGGGGATGGGCCTTGTCGGCAATATGGATTTGACAAACAATATGATGCTTCGCTCATTCAGGCGGGGAAATTCAGTTTTTACTGACCGAAAGATACCACGTAATTTGGCAAACCGCGTGGTTGAAGAGCTGGAGGTCAACACGCCGGGGCTTTCTACGCCTGTGCGCAGGCTCTCGGGAGGCAATGTTCAAAAAGTTCTAGTCGGGCGTGAAATTTCGTCTTCGCCTACCGTTTTGATGACAGCTTACGCAGTGCGCGGCCTTGACATTAATTCATCTTATACTATATACGATCTCATCAATGAGCAGAAACAAATGGGAGTTGCAGTCATTTTTGTAGGAGAGGATTTGGATGTTCTGCTTGAGCTGTGTGACCGGATTCTTGTGCTCTGCAGCGGAACAGTCAGCGGAGTTGTTCCGGGTAAAGGCGCAAAAAAGAAAAATATTGGCTTGATGATGACAAAAACTGCAGAGGAGAACAAACATGAATCAATCTCGTAAGGCGCCTTTTGTGCGTATTGCCAAGCGCGAATTTATTTTAGCGTGGAAAGGCTGGCTCATTCGCCTGATAGGGCTGATACTTGCTCTGGCAGTCAGTGCAATAGTTATATATTCTATTGTTCATTTAAATCCAATAAAAATTTATGCGGCGATGTTCGAGGGGAATTTTGGCACGAACAAACGAATTTGGATAAGTCTGCGTGATATGGTCATGCTGCTTTGCATCGGCGTCGGCCTGGCGCCTGCTTTCAAAATGCGGTTTTGGAATATAGGAGCAGAAGGCCAGATTCTGGCGGGTGGAATAGCCACCGCTGCAGTTATGATATATTTTGGAAAAGATATGCCTACGTGGATGCTGCTTATTGTGTCTTTTGCCGCCAGCTGTTTAGCGGGGGCAATATGGGGAGCAATACCTGCGATATTTAAAGCAAGATACGGAACAAATGAAACTTTGTTTACATTAATGATGAACTATGTCGCCATTCAGCTGACTTCATATTGTGTTGCTATATGGGAAAACCCATTCGGGTCAAACACAGTGGGAATTATAAACCAAATGACTCAAGCCGGGTGGTTTCCGACAATATTGGGGCAGAAATACCTTCTTAATATAATAATTGTAATGATTATTACGGTTGTCATGTACATATACCTGCGGTATTCAAAGCAGGGATATGAGATAGCGGTGGTAGGCGAATCGGAGAAAACCGCGCGCTATATTGGAATAAGTGTCAAAAGGACAATTATCCGCACAATGATGATATCAGGTGCTGTTTGCGGAATAGCGGGATACATTGCTGTGGCAGGTGCTTCACACACAATTTCAACAAACACCGCAGGAGGAAGCGGGTTTACGGCGATAATTGTGGCGTGGCTGGCAAAATTCAATACGTTTATGATGATTTTTGTCGCGGCACTTTTGGTTTTCCTTGAAAAAGGAGCAATACAAATTGCGTCTCAGTATAATTTAAATGATTTCGTTTCTCAAATGATCACGGGAATCATTTTGTTTTTCATTTTAGGAAGCGAGTTTTTTACAAAATATCGGTTGATTTTCCGGCATGGAAAGGAAGTGAATTGATATGCCGCAGATTTTATCTTTGCTGCAGGCCGCTATTGTTTTCGGCACAGTTATATTATTCGGATCTATGGGCGAAATATTAACGGAAAAATCGGGTAATTTAAACCTTGGTGTTCCGGGCATTATGTATCTTGGAGGCATTGCAGGCCTTGCGGGAGCATTTTGGTATGAAACAAATTTTGCGTCACCTGTTCCTATAGTAGGGCTTCTGGTTTCTTTTGGGTGTGCCATTGCCGCATCAGTTTTGGCGGGCTTTATTTACAGCTTTCTTACCATCACTCTTCGTGCCAACCAAAACGTTACAGGCTTGACGCTGACTATTTTCGGTGCGGGCGTTGCGAACTTCTTCGGGGGAGCCATGAACAAAATGGCAGGCGGAGTAGGGCAGATTTCAGTTGCCGCAACAAGCGGAGCATATCGAGCGACTTTGCCGTTTTTATCAGATGTAGGAGTATTTTCAGGATTAGGATTTATGGTTTATCTTGCTGTGGTTTTTGCTTTTATAATAAGCTGGTTTTTAGGAAAAACAAGAAAAGGGCTTGCGCTGCGGGCTGTTGGCGAAAACCCGGCGACAGCGGACGCGGACGGAATAAGCGTGGGCAGATACAAATATTTGTCGACATGCATCGGCGCGGCCATTACCGGATTAGGCGGGCTATATTATGTAATGGACTACATTAAGGGCACCTGGGCAATTGACGGAGGCATTGAAAAGCTGGGCTGGCTGGCTGTGGCGCTGGTAATTTTCGCAAGGTGGAAACCGAAACACGCAATATGGGGCTCTTATCTGTTTGGAGTTTTGTTCTGGTTATATTTTTACATTATGGGGCTTACCCGTTCATCACAGGAATTATTTAAAATGTTGCCATACCTTGTAACTATAGCTGTTTTAATAGTTGTTTCCATGAGAAGAAAGCGTGAAAACCAGCCCCCGGCAAATCTTGGACTTCCTTATTTTAGAGAAGAAAGATAGCAGAAATTAATATATTTTATTTGCAAAATAAAAACCCGGTATTTTGTTTAATAAAGATATCGGGTTTGTTTTAAAACATTTTAATTTCTGAATATTACTGTGTTGTTTTCCATGCTGTCTATTATAGCTAGGCTTTGCACATTGTATCCTTCACTGCGGAGTTTGTCCCCGCCGCCCTGGAAGCCTTTTTCTATAGCCACACCTATGCCGGCAACTTTGGCTCCAGCCTGGCTGCTGATATCCAACAGTCCCTGTTGGGCTTTGCCGGTCGCTAGGATGTCATCAATTATCAGTATCTTATCATCGGATGTTAAATAACGTTTTTCTAAAATTACTGTGTAGTCCCTGCCCCTGGTAAAGCTGGTGACGGTTGTTGTGTAAATCTCGCCGTCAATATTTTTGCTTTCTGATTTTTTAGCAAATACAACCGGCACATTAAAATGCATAGCCACAGCGCACGCTATTGCTATGCCGCTGGCTTCAATAGTAATGACCTTTGTGATTTCGTTGTCATCAAAAAGGCTTTTGAACTCCTTGCCAATTTCATTTAGCAGCTCAATATCTATTTGATGATTTAAAAAACCATCCACCTTAATAATTTGATTGTTCTTTACACGACCATCTTTGAGAATACGATTTTTTAAAAGCTCCATTATAAATCTCCATCCGATACATAATTTTTTATTTTCACTATTATACCTTCTATATGTGAATTTGCAAACAATAAAATGAGAGGGATGCTAAAAGTGTATGTTTCAATTCGGAAGAATAGCTTATAAAAAATAAAAACTGTTAAAGAACGTATAAAGCATCCAAATGCTTTTTTGCTTACCAGTGTTTGACGTTGCTATTTGTTAATAAAAGTTGTAATATTATTTACGTGAGATATTTTACCGTTGAGTGATAAATTTCACACAGAATTTCATATGAATACAAGGGTAATTTCATAAGGATAAAATGCTGATTGAAAAATTTTAAAAGAATAAACAATAAAAATAATTTAAAAGAAAGAGGTATATAATGAAAGTATGTGAACAGTGTGGATTTAAGACCGAAAAAGATATTTTATTCTGTGAAAAATGCGGGAGGCTTCTAGTTGATAAAGAAGCGAAACCTGCTGATGAAACTCCAAAAACCAGCAAATCAGAGCCTGCCCAAACAAAAACTATGGTGAAAGCAGCTGAAACGGAAAATGTTGCGGCAGCGCAAAAGCCCAATGCCGCAAGCACAGCGCAGAGAGCACAAAAACCCAGCAGCACAAAACCGGTGAAGCAGGTGCAAAAACCCGCAAGTGCAAAGCCTGCTAAGAAAGTGCAAAAACCCAGCAGCACAAAATCGACCCAGCTGGCAAAAAAATCAGGAAATTCTAAACTGTGGGAGAAGATACAAAACTTCGGCAAACCCCAGCAGGCACAAAAGCCCAAAAAAACAATCAGTGCTAAGCCAGTAGAGCAGGAGAAGGCTGTTAAGGATAAAATAATGCTTGGCACAGACGAAAAAAGGATAAAAACTTACCTTTTTGCGAATCTTAAACTGCCGGACGCTAAAGGGTACCTGACCATAACAAATAAAAGGGTGCTTCTTCACGCAAAAGGCAAAACAAGCGAAGTATTTGAAGAATGCAGTATAGATTCAGTAACGGGAACAAACACAAGCTACGGAGTGAATTGGAGCGTTATGAAGCTTTTAATCGGCGTAGTATTAATCATAGGTTCAATCATGGATTTTATAGCGGCTTCAAAATTTGACATGTTTAGTTCTGTTGAATTTGTACCGATAATGCTTGGGATACTCAGCCTTGTAATCGGTGTTTTATTTGTTTTTTTAAGCCGAAACAGATATTTTTATCTGTCTATATTGTCGCTTGATGCGAAGGGGATATTGATTGCGTGTGAGAGTGGCAGGCTGTCCGATGCGGTTTCACCGGCATATGCAAATCCTGCTAAAATAGCTATGCCTACTAAAGTAACGCCGTATATGGCAAAAGAAATCGGTGCGATAATTATGGATGTAAAATCCAAGGGCGATGAAGCAATTGAAAAATGGGGTCCTGACAAAAACAAAGCAGACTCATCGATAAAAGACGCAGCAAAATATTCAGGCAAGTATTTTAAATAGATTACATTAAAAAGTGCGATATCCATTTAAGCTGCCTTTAAGATGTATGATAAATATATGAAAAGAATCCAGCAATCGTGGATATTTAAAGAATTCATAAAAGCCACTCGCTGACAAGCTGTGCATGGGCATAAAAAGCGGGTGGCTTATATTATTACCCAAAAACATCAAAACATTTTTGTATTTTATGCTTTGGAATGATATTTAAAAATTAAAGCAAGCATATACTATAAATATAGGAGAGCAAAATGATTACCCATTCAATACCGCCGCTTTTTAATGAAAACTCAAGATTACTTATTTTGGGCAGCTTTCCTTCAGTCAAATCAAGAGAGGCAGAGTTTTTTACGGCCATCCGCAGAACAGATTCTGGAAAGTTATTGCTGGAGTTTTTGAAACGAGGGTACCTTTGTCAGTAGAAGATAAAAAGGATTTTTGCTGTCTCATAATATTGCAGTGTGGGATGTGATAGAATCCTGTGAAATTACGGGCTCAGCTGATAGCAGCATAAAGAACGTAAAAGCTAATGATTTATCTGCGATTTTGAATAAATGCAATATACAAAAGATATTTGTAAACGGCAGGACATCACAAAAACTTTACAGAAATCACATAGAAGAAATTGTTGGGAGAAAGCTGTGTATCTGCCCTCAACCAGTCCGGCTAACGCGCAGTATACAATAGAAGCACTCATAGAAAAATGGCGAGTAGTAAAGGATATATAAACAAAAAAACAGCTAAAAACGTTGAAATAGAAAAAAATAGTATGCAGCCGTAATTTATAACACATTATTGTATGTGTTATTTTTTTTGTTTAATGTGAGAATATCACAGTAATCCATTGAAAATAATGTGAAAATTATAAATAAATATTTTAAAAAGGAAAATTACTAAGCAACAGAATTGAAAACACGAAAAAGACTGCAATAAGAATTATTATTTAAAGAAAGGAACAGTTATGAAAGTATCAGAAAAAACAATAGTTGTAACCGGTGCCGGCGGAGGAGTCGGCAGAGAATTGGTGAAAGAACTAGTTAAGCGCAATGTAAAAGTTGCTGCAATTGACATTAACGAAGATGCTCTTAATGAAACCTTGAAATCAGCAGACAATACTAAAAACGTAACAATTCATAAGGTGGATTTAACAAACTATGAAGCTGTGACAAAAGCAAGCCAGGAGATAATTGCCAGCTATGGAAAGATTGATGGCGTCATCAATAACGCAGGTATCATACAACCGTTTGTCCATATCAATGATTTAGATTTAAAAAAAATACAATTAGTTATGAATGTAAATTTTTACGGCACGCTGCATATGGTTAAGGCGTTTTTACCGCACTTACTTGAAAGAGATGAAGGACATATACTTAATGTATCCAGCATGGGAGGGTTCCTTCCCGTACCGGGCCAGGTGGCTTATGGAGCATCTAAATCGGCAGTTATGCTTTTGAGTGAAGGTTTATATTCAGAACTATTGGGTACCAACGTTCATATTACCGTTGTTTTCCCGGGAGGAATAAATACTGACATTGCGAAGAACTCCGGTATTGAAAACATGGAAAAAAGCGCACAGGACTCCAAAGCCGCTAAAATGCTTCTTTCTCCGAATGAAGCCGCGGTTCAGATAATAGAGGCAATGGAAAGCAATAAGTGCAGAGTTTATATTGGCAAGGATTCAAAATTAATGAACTTTTTGTTCAAATTTGTTCCCAAGTTTGCTCTCAAAACAATTAATAAGCTGTTAGGGGACAATATGAAATAAATTTCTTAATTATAAGAAAAAATATTATACAACATTGCAACAATACAAGTTATCCTCATGATAAAAATGTGGATAACTTTTGTTTTTCTCCGGGTTTTGCTTTACAATAGTATTATACTTATATAAATAATATAAATCGACGAAGAGGGGAATAAACACATGGAAATAATATTAATTATTATCGCAGTTTTGCTTTTGATATTTATAGCACTGGGAATAGAATCTACTATAAAAATATTGTATCCTAAGATGAAGACAGATGAACATTTTAAAGAAATGCTGATTAAGTATAATCAATATGATGAAAAATGGTATAACAGCCTTGAAAAAGAAGAATTTTATTTAAAGTCACAGTTTGGATACGATATTCATTTAACTTATGTAAAAAACCCTGTGCCGACAGGACATACAATAATAATATGCCACGGGGTCACATCAAGAACAGATGGTGTAATAAAATTTTTAAATATGTTTATAAAAAATGGGTATAACGCGCTTTTTATTGACCACAGGGCCCACGGCGAAACCGGCGGCAAAAAAGTGAGCTATGGTTATTTTGAAAGATATGATTTGGCAAAAGCCATAAAATGGGCCAGAGAACAAAACGGCGGAAAAATAGGGATGATTGGCGAGTCAATGGGCGCTGGAATATTGATGCAGACTCTGCTTGTTGAAAAAGCTGATTTTATTATTGAGGACTGCGGGTATTCCTCATTTGATGATGAGGTAAAGCATCAGCTAAAGAGGGTGCGTTTTGCTCCGGTTTATCCCACATATTTTTTTACCAGGGCTTTTGTGAGGTTGTTCGGCGGATATGACATCAAGAGGGTTTCTCCCGTTGAAGCGCTGAAACAGACAGATATACCGGTAATGGTAATTCACGGAGAAAAAGACGACTATGTTCCTTTTTATATGTCATCCATAATATTTAATGCCGTTAAATCCTCATATAAAATGATGTACGCGGCTAAGGACTCAAAGCACGCATATTCATATGAAGACCACCCGGAAGAGTATCAGATGAAAGTATATGAGTTTTTAAAAAGCTGTGATATGCCCCATGCGGATGAATTCACTCTGTAGATTCAGCAGGCTTTTAGAAAAAACTTTACATTTTCTGCAATATGCTTTATTCTTAGTTGAAATCAAGTGTAATACGAGGTAACAAATGAAAATATTATTGACAAATGATGATGGGTATTTTGCGAAGGGAATACAATATTTATATGATTTTTTGACAAAAAGAGGGCATGAAGCATATATTGTGGCTCCCAAAACCGAAAAAAGCGCTGCTTCTTCATCCCTTACAATAAGAGGAACATTAAAAAAAGAGAAAATTAACGATACAACTCACGCCGTTGAAGGCACGCCCGTAGACAGCATAAAGCTGGGGCTTGCCACATGGGACAAAGGAGAATATCCGGACCTAGTTATATCAGGCATAAACCTGGGAACCAATTTAGGAACGGATACGCTTTATTCCGGCACTGTTGGCGCCGCTTTGGATGCTGCGGTTATGGGATTCCGCTCACTGGCGCTTTCCACCAACAGGGAATTTATAGACGAGGGCCCCGGCGATGACTTTGACGGATATCTGGAGAAAGCCATTGAACTTGCAATGAGCAGCCAAATACCGAAGCACACAATGCTGAATATTAATATACCGAGAGCGGGAATAAAGGGAATTAAATATATACCTACAGGCATGGTGATATACAGGGGAGACTATGAACCCTGTAAAACAGATAAAGATGCATACTGCCTAAACGGAGTACGTGACGACAAATTCAATTTATCAAATGAAGTGGATGATAGGTATTTTTATGAAAATTATATGACTGTCACGCCTCTTTCATATAATCTGACAGACTATGAAACGTTGAAAAAAATAGCTGAAGAAAAATAAAGACCGGATAAATTATTGTTAGGAGATTTTATTGTGAATAAAACAGATGATTTAGTTGCTTTAATTAATGAAAAATTTCCTTCTATGAGCAAAGGACATAAGCAGACTGCAGGCTACATTCTGTCGCACTATGACAAGGCTGCTTATATGACTGCTATTAAGCTTGGAGAAAGTGCGGGAGTTAGCGAATCCACAATTGTACGATTTGCGATGGCGCTTGGATTCGAAGGCTACCCGGAGCTGCAGCGGGCCCTGCAGGAGATGGTTAAAAATAAGCTGACTACCATTCAGAGAATGGACATGACGTCGGATTTAAGCCAGTCAATGCTGCTTCGGTCGGTCCTGAAAGCCGATCTTAACAATATTAAACTGACAATAGAAGAGATAAATACCGACATTTACGAAGAAATAGTCGACGAAGTTTATGCAGCAAAAACTGTTTATATCATGGGAGTGCGCTCATCCGCGCCGCTCGCACAGTTTTTAGGATATTACCTGACGTTTATTCTGGATAATGTGCGCATAGTAACATCGGGAATAAACGACATTTTAGAGCAGGTTATTCACATAGGAGAAGAAGACGCGCTTATATGCATTTCATTCCCCAGATACTCAAGAAAGATTATTGAAGCTGTAAAATTCGCAAAAAAGCGTAACACAAGCATTATTTCAATTACGGATTCATACAAATCTCCACTGACTAAATACTCAAAGCTTTTGCTTACGGCCAGAAGCGACATCGCCTCCTTTGTGGATTCGCTGGTTGCGCCAATGTCTTTGATAAATGCCCTTATAGTGTCTGTCAGCTTGAGAAAAAAGCAGGAAGTGTCCGAGCACTTCATGGGGCTTGAAAAAATATGGGAAGAGTATAATGTATATATTGAAAAAGATGATGAAGACGATGAAACGTAAAAGAAAGAGAGAAAAGTTTTGGCAAGTGTTGGCATAATAGGCGGAGGAGCCGCCGGAGTGATGGCCGCAGTAAGCGCCGCGCAAAACGGTGCGCAGGTAACCATACTGGAAAAAAATGAAAAGCTTATGAAAAAACTTTTCATCACAGGCAAAGGCAGGTGCAACGTCACAAACACAGCTTATTACGAAGATTTTTTGCAGAACATTATGAGAGGCAAAAAATTTTTTATGAGCTCTTTTACGGGTTTTGACAATTATGCCGTTATGGATTTTTTTGAAAAAAACAATCTGAAATTGAAAGAAGAAAGAGGCGGCAGGATATTCCCCGCTTCTGACAAATCCAGTGATGTAATAAAAACAATAGAAAACAAAATTAACTCACTAAACGTTAAAATCAAGCTTAATTATAATGTTAAAAAAATAGAGAAAAAAGAAAATATTTTTACAATAAATAACGAACTGAATTTTGACAAAATAATAATATGCGCCGGCGGAACCACCTATAAGTCAACAGGTTCAGACGGCAGCATATACAGCTTGATAAAAAGCCTGGGACATGAAGTTACTGACATATTGCCGGGGCTTTCAGCAATGACAACAGGCGGCCTAAACTTGGACGAACTGCAAGGGGTTTCATTAATAAATGTAAGCCTTACTGCAAAGCTTGATAAAAAGGTCATATTTACAGAACTTGGCGAAATGCTTTTCACCCATTTCGGCGTATCGGGCCCATTGGTTTTGAGCATGTCATCATATCTTGAAAAAGATAAACTGGGTGAATATGAGGTATACATTGACCTTAAGCCGGGGTTAACCGAAGAAAAGCTTTACAACAGAATCGCCAGAGATTTTGAAAAAGAGCCAAAGCGAATTATGAAAAACGTATTGAGAAGGCTTCTTCCTGAAGCAATGATAAAAAGTGTGCTGGAGAGGGCGGAAATACCCGAAGAGACGGTATGCAACCAGGTTAACGCAAATCAGCGCAGAGACCTTGTAAAAACACTGAAATTCTTTATAATAGACATTAAGGATTTTTACAAACTGGATTTAGCCATAATAACCAGGGGCGGGGTCAATCTGAAGGAAATCAATCCAAAGACTATGGAATCCAAGCTGGTTGAAGGCCTGTACTTTGCGGGGGAAGTTTTGGATATTGACGCTCTTACGGGCGGGTACAACCTGCAGGTGGCTTTTTCTACAGGACACTGCGCAGGCGAAAACAGCACCAGATAGAAGCGAGGCAGAAAGGCATAAGTGATGGAATTATTTGAAGCTATAAAAAAGAGGGCGACTTACCGGGGAGCATATAAACAAATCCAAATATCCAGAGAAGATCTTGATAAAATAGTGCAGGCCGCTGTTGACGCGCCTTCAGGGTGCAACGCCCAAAGCACATATTTTATTATTATAGATGACAAAAGCATAATGAGCAAGCTGGCCGAAATTGTGCCTAAAGCTGGGATGGAAACTGCTCCCGCGGCAATCGCAGTGCTTTCTGACACAGCGGCGGCTTACGGAAACATTACTTTCTATAAAGAAGATTATTCTGCGGCCGTGCAGAACATTTATTTGGCAGCAACTGCAATGGGTTATGCTACGTGCTGGCTGGATGGTGTGCTGCGAAGAGACGGAATAAGCGAACAAATAAGCGCTTTGCTTAATGTGCCAGACGATTTGATTACATGTGTTCTTTTGCCTATTGGAATTCCCGCTGATGAAGTGTTGCACAAGGAGAAAAAGCCATTCCAGAAAAGAGCCTGTTACAACACATATAAAATCGACAGATAAAGCAAAAATGTTGGATTAAAGCAAATCAAAGATGACAGGCCATAAAATAATGAACCAGACACTTCTAATATTCATAGGATTAATTTATATAGCACTTGAGGAACTATAATATATAAGAGACGATGAATGTGCTTGGGAAGGATAATAAAAAGGGAGAAATGTTTAAATATGCAGATAGCCTTAGACGGACCGGCGGGTGCAGGGAAAACCAGCATAGCCAAAAAGATTGCACAAGAGCTTAATATATTGTATCTGGATACAGGCGCGATGTATAGGGCAGTGGGATACAAAGCCATGCAGATGGGCATTGATACGCTGGATGAACAGAAGGTGTCTGAAATGGCAGAAAGTTTGGATTTGGATGTAACATACAAAAACAATAAACAGCACATTATGCTGGACGGGAAAGATGTTACAAAATATATAAGAGAGCCTGATGTGTCAATTAACGCATCTAACGCATCAAAACATAAAAGAGTAAGAGAGAAGCTGGTGGAACTGCAAAGGCAGATAGCACAGAAGGAAGATGTTGTTGTAGACGGAAGGGATATAGGCACATATGTTTTGCCTGGAGCTGAGTATAAATTTTATATAACAGCGGATTGTGAAGAAAGGGCACGGCGAAGGCAGAAACAATATGCAGATGCAGGAATCGAAAAAGATATTATTTTGCTCAAACAGGAAATTGAAGCCAGAGATTATCAGGACATGAACAGAGATTTTGCCCCTCTTAAAATTGCGGATGATGCAGTGATAGTTGATACCACAAATATGTCATTTAGCGAGGCAGTAGATTTTGTAATGAAAGAAATAAAAGTTAAAGGATAGAAAATGAAAGTACTTAAATATATAATAAAAAGGATTACAATATTTTTGTTGTTTATTTTGTCGCTGATACTTTATCCTCACAAAGTATACGGCAGGAAAAACATACCGAAAAACATACCGTATTTGATTTATGTTAACCATATTTCTTTAATAGACCCTGTTTTTATAGTAACGGCATTTTTCTTTAGAAATACATTTTATATGGGAAAAGAAGAATTGTTTAAAAACCCGGTTTTAAGCTGGTATTTTAAAGCTATAGGCGGATTTCCCGTGAAAAGGGGAAGCGCGGACATGGTGGCGATAAAGCAATGCGTTAACTATATTAAGCAGGGAGATGTTATGGTGATTTTCCCTGAGGGGACTAGAAACCAAGGTGACTTCAATGAACTTCAGGAATTTCACAATGGTGCAGCATTAGTAATTTACAATTCAAAAGCGCCGGCAGTGCCTGTATATTTAGAAAATAAAAAAAGAATGAAAATGTTCTCATTCACCAAAGTTCATATAGGTGAAATGATTGATTTTAAGGAATTTATCAGCCAAAAATTAACTTCCGAAAACTTGACTGCATGTACTGACTCATTAAAGAAAGAAATGGAAAATTTAATGAAAAACGCTAAAAAATTATAAATTTTTATTAAGAATATATTACTATACATTTACGTAAGTTATTATTATGTGATTTATACAAACAAAAGCTTGAATATCTAATTAATTTGTTATATTATGTATAAGTATGAACGGCCTTCTGGTGTGTTTTGAAAAAGGAATAAAAGGTTAATGAAAATTACTTTAGCAAAGTACGGCGGATTTTGTTTTGGCGTGCAAAGAGCACTGGATCAGGTGCTTGAATTAGCTGAAAAAGATGTTGAAATATCAACATATGGGCCGATAATCCATAACCCGCTGGTTGTGGATATGCTTGCAGAGAAGGGCATATACAGCGTAGATAGTATTGGGGATTGCAGGACATCTCATATCGTGATACGTTCTCATGGGGCATCGCCTGATGTGTATGAAGAGTGCAAGCAGCATTCAATAACAGTGGTAGATGCTACATGTCCTTTTGTAAGCAAGATACAAAAAAAAGCCAAAGAGTGCAGGGAAAAATCCTTGGAACTCATAATAGTAGGAGAAAAATCTCATCCGGAAACAATAGGAATAAACGGATGGTATGGCCATAACGCTATAGTCATAAATTCAACTGATGAAGCGAAAGGTCTTAGTAAAATAGAAAGTGCCTGCATAGTGGCACAAACCACAACTCCCGAAGAAAAATTCAATGAAATTATTGAAATTCTTAAAGAAAGAGTTGAAGGACTGGAAGTATTTAACTCAATTTGCTCTGCAACAAAAGAAAGGCAGGCTGAGGCAGTAGATATTTCTAAAGAGTGTGATATAGTTTTTGTAGTAGGCGGAAGAAACTCCTCCAACACTAGAAAACTGTTCAGTATATGTAAACAGAATTGTGAAAATGTATATCACATAGAAACTATGCGGGATATTCCCAAGCTTAATTACAGGGAATATGACAATTTAGGTATCATCTCCGGCGCATCAACGCC
>CAZDZB010000019.1:0-13728 GCA_964509795.1 uncultured Christensenellaceae bacterium
TGTAAATCCGTATTTCAGGTCGGGGGAGCATAAAGATGAGCTTGAAAAGCTGGGAGCGAAAGTGATCCGCCCAAATTTCGAGGGAACTAATGTTGATGTCCCATCCCTGCCGCCTGATGTAGCAAGGGCATTTATTGAAAAAGACGCATATGTGGTCTTTGACGTGGGTGGGGACCCTTCGGGAGCTAAAGCTTTGGGCAGATACCATGAAGATATTGTGGAAGATGATTATATAGTAAAGTGTGTTGTTAACACAGCAAGGCCTTTCACAAAAACGCCGGATGAAATTTTAGAGATGGTTGGTAATTTGGAAGGTTCAGCCAGAATAAGGGTGGATATGCTTGTTAACAACACGAATGTTGCAAAAGAGACTACTCCTGAAATGCTGGTTGAAAGCCAGGCAATAGTTGAAAAAGCAGCAGAAATGCTCAATATCAAAGTAGGACAGATAGGCGCAATGCCTGAGATAATAGAGAAGCTGCCGGAAAGTTTTTATAAAAAATATAAAGACATAATTACGCCTGTTGAACTTTATATGAGAAAAGACTGGATGGATTAAAAACCTTAGTTAAAAATACAATTTATTTTGCTGGCGCCTGAAACATATTATATTTCTGCCAGGGTCCCTGAGGCCTGCGTAAATTTACCTATTATATCTGTAAAAATGATAACTACTTAACGCCGGCCTGGCCTTCGGTTTTGCTTTTTTGCACATCAATATACTTTCTGACCAGCACTTTGATTACAGCTGCAACGGGAATGGAAAGCAGCACTCCTATAAAGCCGAAAAGGTTGCCCCCAATCAGCACGACAACCAAAGCCCAGAAGGGGGAAAGGCCCATTTTGTCGCCAATTAAGAAAGGCTGTATTATATAATTATCAATGAACTGCACTACCTGCACGGCAGCAAAGACCCAGATTGCTTTTATAGGGCTTTCCAAAAGAGATATAAGAACCGGCGGTATCATGCCGATAAAACCGCCGACATAGGGTATAATATTTGCTAAAGCAAGAATGAAGGCCATTAAAGTTGACATGGTGACGCCAATAATCAGGAAAAACACCTGGGCTATTATAAATATTATGAATATCTGAAGAAGCTTTGCCGAAATGTATTTGCCGAAGACTAAATCAACCGATTCAAGAAATGAGCCGAGAGAAGCCGCTTTTTGTTCGCCAAGCTTGGTCTTGCCGAATTCTGATACTCCCGCGACCACGTCTTTAGCAGAAAGCAGAAAGTAAAACGCAATAATAAACGCTATTACAAACTTAATTATACCGGAAAAAATTGAAAATAGAGAATTAGCCAAAGTAGTAACAACGGTAAGGGCAATTTCATTTATGTGCTCTTCAAAAGCGGCCTGAGAATTTTCCACTATGTTTTTAGTATATTCTGAGGTAAACAAAGGCGAGTCTTTCAGGTTGCTGTCATACCATTGTGTTGCTTTGTCTATATATCCGGGCAGATAATCCGAAAATTGTACAATATTATCAACTAAAGGCGGAATTATAAAAATAACTATTGAAAGTATTCCGGTAACTAAGATAACATACAAAACAATTATTGAAACCAGCCTGATTCGTTTAGATTTTTTCTCCTTGCCTTTCTTGTTGAATATTTTATTAAATAATTTTTCAATATTGGTGACGCCCGGCAACAGGATATACCCCAGTATCAGCCCGGCGACTATTGTCGCAATTGACCCCCAGAGAAAGCTGAAAGCTTCGCTGAAGGATGTCCACAGGTTGGCTGAGCTTGTAAGCAGCCGCCATAGTATCATCAGCGCTCCTGCGGTAATAAAAGTGTATAACGATATTTTAATGTATTTGGGGTCTTTAGGGAATTTCTTAAACATAATCTAATCCTCTTTAAATATTGTACCGTTTTCTATTGCCCTTGCAGACACTGCAAGGATGTCTATGTTTCCGCTGCTGTATACTAAGGGATAATAATCATATAAGTCATAGTCCAAAAGGAAGTCATTTCTTTCATATGAAGATATATAGATATAATCAGCACCAATTTCTTCAAGAAGGGCAGGGGCAGCCAGGGCATCCTCATAAATTTTCGCAATCTGTTCATATCTGGCTGTGTAATCAAGTCCGTGAAAAAAAACATATATAGTGCTTCCGGCGTATATGTTTCTGCCTGCCAGAGCAGCAATTTCATTAAGGTGCTGATGCCCTGTAATAAATAAAGCGTCAGAAAGTGTACTTTCATCAACTGATTGTGCGCACTCCACCTGGCTTTGTGAGTATTGCCTGTACTGCCCATTTGAATATATTTCGCGCCCGATTGTCAGTGTGCCGGATAAAAATAAGACGATGCATGTAAAAACTGAAATGAAGACAATGCCTTTGGTTTTTTTGAGTTTATTATATAACATGATAAGGTAATCAGACACAATCATGACAACAAAAACATACCATATAAGCATCAGTTTATTATTGTCATATTCATTGGGCTGGAACGCTATAACTTCCGCAATAGCAAAAATTACAGATGCTGATACAAACCACAGGCGTTTTTTGTCGTCCGCGTATATTAGAGCAGGCACTATAAGAATGAAAGGAAGGCCGATGTTTTTAATCCAGAACCACAGCCACATATCACCCTGGTTTACCCAGTCAATGTTTATCCTTAAGTAGCTTTCCGCTTGAGCAAATATCCAAAAAAGCAGCTGGGGCACCGCGAACAAAACGACAGGAATAATGAATACTGCCCATTTTTTAATCCAGTTTATAATGCTTGATTCATATATATAAGCCCCCATAAACAATAGCCCGGCGCAGATGATTCCCAGCGCTAAGAAAGAATGGGTGTGAATCATGGGAAGAGCGGAAGCCATAATTCCTGCAAGAAGGATATGCTTATTGTTGTTTGAATCCAGTGATTTTTTTATGAGCAGAATTATCGGTACTACTGTCGCTATGCCCATCAGGAAAGTCCTTTGCGGAACAATCATATCGCTTATTACATTAACCCAGCGAAGATTAAGGTCAGGGTAATTGGTGGGCGTCATGTAGTACTCTGTAAAGATGGATTTCATCATACCGTCATTACCGAGATAATAAATGAATCCCAAGCCGCCGGTTACGAAAAAAAGATACATTGCAAGAGACGCAGCGCTATGCTTTTTTGTGAAATCCCGCACCAGTGCGTATACGCCTAAAAAAGCCGAGAGAGACATAACAAGTGAGGGAAATATTATGCTCCACCTTAAGGACGTGCCAAAAAGATACATAGAGGCAGACTGCAGGTTAACAAGAAACGGATAGCAAAGCCTGGTGCCCGGCAGTATGGAGTAATCCGGCGGGAATGTGCCCTGGTTGGCCAGGGACGTAATCATTCCCATGTGCATTGAAAGGTCTCCGTAGGTGGATTGGCCGCCGTAAAGGCTGCCGTCCGTTTCAAGCAGCACATGGCCGTGAAAAATAATAAAGGTTATTAATAGCAGCGGAAAAACTGCTGCAAATATTTTAAACGCTTCTTTTTTCTCCCATTGCTCAGTTAAAGCCTTAATGTTGAAGTGCTTGTTTTTTCTATTATAAATAAAAGCGGCTGCAGCAAGTAAAGCCAAAATTACAAGGGCTAAAATGTTGGAGAAAATATTGAATTTTTTTGTGATAAGCGAAACAATTGCGGGCAGCCAGACGCTTAATATTGTGCCGATGGCAAGGGAAACAGAAAGCCTTTGATACGCTTTGTACTGGTAAAGAAGTATTTCACCTATATAGAGTCCCGCAATAACATAAATCAAATAATAAAGTATTCCCAGCATCTACAGCTCCTTAAGCTCATTTAGCCAAACGGACGCGCTGGCATCGCTGGGCATGCGCCAGTCTCCCCTGGGTGACAGCGAAACAGTACCCACTTTTGGGCCATCGGGCATGCAGGAGCGCTTGAACTGCTGCGCGAAGAACCTTTTGATAAAGGTTTCTAGAGCAGATTTAATCTCTTTTTCATCAGCGATGCCGCTGAACGCAATCTTTGCTGTGTAATACAGCTTTTTACAGCCTGCGCCGTGCTGGAGGAAATTATATAGGAAAAAGTCATGAAGGTCATATTTGCCGAGGATTTCTTCGGTCTTTTGGCTTATCTGCCCCTGGGAGGATGGAATAAGTTCCGGCGAAATGGGAGTTTCCAGTATGTCGTTAATAACAGGGATTAAGCTTCCCCCTATTTCCACATTGCCTAAGTAGTCAACGAGGTGCTTGACCAAAGTTTTGGGTATGGAGTTGTTAACATTATACATGCTCATATGGTCGCCGTTATAGGTGGCCCAGCCGAGGGCAAGCTCGGATAAATCCCCCGTACCCATGACAATTGCTCTTTCCATGTTGGATATATCCATAAGAATTTGAGTGCGCTCCCTGGCCTGGGAATTTTCATAGGCGATGTCGTGAGCCTTCCCGTTGTGCCCTATGTCCGCAAAGTGCTGCAAAACAGCCTTGTCTATTGAAATTTCACGCATCTGAGCGCCGACTGAATTAATTAATGAAACGGCGTTATTATATGTCCTGTCTCCTGTGCCGAAACCAGGCATGGTGACTGCGATGATATTTTCACTCGGCAGATTCATTCTTTTAAATGCTTGTACCGCGACCAGCAAAGCCAGGGTGGAGTCAAGCCCCCCGGATATGCCGATGACAACTTTTTTGCAGCCTATATGTTCCATTCTTTTAATAAGGCCTGCGCTTTGAATGCTTGATATTTCGCTTAGCCTGGTATGGGAATCTTCTCCGGATGGGACAAAAGGGTAGGGGTTTATCTTCCTGTAGTCAAGGCTTGAGCACTTTAAGCCGCAGCTATATGACACCTGCTTTTGGGCCGGTTTGCTGCATGCGAAAAAAGTAGTGTTGCGCCTTCTTAAAAAGGCGAGCCTCTGCAAGTCTATTTCCGCGATTATCAAATTATTGCTTCTTTCGAAACGGGAATTTTCATTTAGCAGCCTTCCGTTTTCATATATCCCGCTGTACCCGCAGAATACAACATCAGTTGTGCTTTCATCAAAACTCGCGCTGGAGTAAACATAACCTGACATGCACCGGCCGGACTGCTGGGCAATCAGGCCTTTTCTGTATTGGTGCTTGGCGGCCAGCGCAGTGGATGCTGAGGGATTGAATATAATCATTGCTCCCTGCTGGGAGAGCTCGCCGGAGGGAGGGCTGGGGGCCCATAAATCCTCGCATATTTCAACGGCGAAAGGCACATCTCCTGAGGGAGTTTGGGCATTTATCACCAGAGACAATCCACTGGGCACTTCATTGCCGAAAAGGCTGACGGAATCAGGGAAAGAAACACCGGAATCAAACCAGCGTTTTTCATAATATTCATTGTAATTTGGGATATGCTTTTTGGGAACGACTGCAAGCAGACGGCCTTTATGAACAACTGCGGCGCAGTTAAAGAGCCTGCCTGAAATATTGAGGGGCAGCCCTACAATGGCCGTAACGTCAATTTTGCTGTCAATTATTTTTTTCAGCCCTTGCAGAGACTCACGCTGCAGAGCATCCTGCAGGAATAAATCCGCGCAGGTGTAACCCGTAATGGAAAGCTCCGGGAAACAGACTATTGAAACTTCGCTTTTTTGAGCCTGTTTCATAGCTTTAATAATGTTATCGGTATTTGTGCCTATATCCGCAACTTTCATGCGTGGGGAGCAGGCAGCAACTTTTATATATCCCAGTTTCTCAAACATAATTTTACCTTCATCTGCTTTAACAATACAAATTTCTTGCTAAAACAAAGTTTTTTGTTATTATAACATGTATTTTATTTTATGTTAATACAGTTGCATTTATATAAAACAAAACTGCCTTCGCTTATTTAAAAAGGCAGTTATAATTCAAATGTTTAAAATGTGCATAATTTATTCTTCAGGTACCAGGTCGGATGTTCCGAAATATAATATTTCAGGCAGGGCTCTGAAAAAAATACCTTCGTAATCATTTAAGTGGGTGTTAACAAATTCTCCCATGAACATCATCGTGGCGGATTGCCCCCCGTCCAAGTTATAAGCTTCCGTGCACCCTTCAGCTTTGAATAAATCAGCCATGCTTTTAAGTGAAAGCCCGGCGCTGGCAGGCTGCCTGCCGTCAGACAAAATAACGACATAATGCCCGGGTTCAACCATTCCGATGCCGTTTCTCGGATTAGGGTGCGACAAAAAATTGGTGTACAGGTCGTTTCCGTAGTCTCCGCCGGATAAAAGAATTGGGCCAAAAGAAAGGGTGTCTTTGACTCCCGCGGAAACCAAATCATCACAGGTTATGTTATCTTCAGCGCTATAGCATATTAAACTGCCGTCGGGGTATATTGCTATCATGTCTTTTAGAAGTTCGTCTTTATATACAACTCCGTCTCTTATGGATATTCCAGTCCATGGATTTTGGTCGAAGAAATCCCCGCTGCACGCGAAAACAGCGCTGTACTGTTTTGCGAGGTCAGTAGGGAATTTTCTGATTTTGGTTATGTGTGTGTCATCGTAGGGGCTGTCTATATTCATAAAATCAGTTGTGTTTGTTATTATATGGGCTACATAAATATTTGTATCCATGTTATACATGTACCGTTCTTCAATCTGTATGATGTATTGGCTGTTGCTGTAGTACCAGTAACCTTCCTCTACAATCACTACTTCGCCCTCTGTGAAATGATTTTTTCCAGCAAAATCGTATTCATAATCTATGTTTTCAGAATATACATGATTATCGGTCAGGGTGATTTCGTCCACATAGTTAAACTCACTG
Source organism: uncultured Christensenellaceae bacterium (assembly GCA_964509795.1). Taxonomy (GTDB): domain Bacteria; phylum Bacillota; class Clostridia; order Christensenellales; family UMGS416; genus JAFGUF01. The sequence continues at coordinate 6,754 of CAZDZB010000019.1, forward strand.
TCAGTGATAATAAACCCGTTAGTTGATGAAAAAATAATAAACTCATTTTCAAAACATATTTTTTCAAGAGACAAAATGCCATCGGGAAGTTTATCCGTTACATCAAGGCCTTCGCAGCTTTCAATGCCCATTGAGTAATAACTTATCTGGCCTTTTATTTCTTCTTTTGAATATAGTATGTTATTTCCCAGCATGCCGTAAAAATCTCGGAAATTCTCAAATTTCAGCATATAGTTAAGGTTTTCTTCTTGGTTAACGATGAAAAGCTTTTCGTAATAAAAGTCGCCTGCTCTGTATGTATAAAGCTCAATGTCATCATAAAAAGCGAATCTAAGCCGTGTCTTTTGAAAGATTTCGCTGGACTGATTTCCGTCATATACAAGCTGCAGGTTTGCCGCCCTGTATGGGTCATGGGCGTCCACTGTGAAATACAACAGCCCTGAAACCAGCTGCATCTGCACGGGCAATTCAGGGGATATTTGCTCGCAAATGTTAAATTCCCTGTCAAATTTAAGCAGGCCCTGAGTATATGACGACGCATAAAACCCTTCGCTGAATGCTATCAGGTTTTTGTAGTCGCCTTCTGCGACGCGCTCAAGGTTGGTTCCGTCGTTTTTCATCCTGTAAATGTTGTACGGGGTTTCTGTCATTTTGCCCGAGCCTACGTTCTCTCCTGCGATAAAGTAAAGATAGTCGCCCACTACGTTTATATCGCTTATGATGAATGAGCCGGCCATCTGCGCAATAGGGAAGATTTCTGCCGCTTTATCTTCTGTATCGTATTTTACGATTGAGTGGATATTGTTATAAGAATACGGGATATATAAAATATCATCTTTGCAGGCAGCTTGATATGGGTATGTAGATTTTTGCTCGTCAGTATTTGCAAATTCGCTTTGCCATGAAGATTCCACTTCATCCATAATGCTTATTTTTGTTTCGGCTGTTTCTGTGTTTACGCCGGCTGTTATAATGGATTGATATATTTCATATGATTTACTGTATTGATTATTCTGATAAAGCTCATCTGCCTGAATGTACAAAGATATGTTTTCGTTAATGAGCTGAATTTTTGATTGCGCGTCACCGTAGTTAATATCGGACTCTATTACCAGGCTGTAAAAATTCAAGGCGTCCTCAAGGTTGTTTTCATTAAGCGAAGTTTCAGCTTTGTGATAATATTCTTTGGATATATTCAGATTGGTTATCTGCTCGCTGCAGCTTGATATTAAATTCCCTGAAAATCCCGCTTCAGTCATTTGAGTGATTATAAGAATGGTTTCCTCATATGTGTATGTGCTGTTATTGTAATCTGCAATAATATTATTAAGGAATGTTGCCAATACATCAGAGCATTCTTCTTCATGCCTGTTGAATGTTTTGATTGCATTAGAGTATTGGCCATTGTTCAGATACTCCTGGAATTTGCCGGAATCATTATAATTTATAAAAAAAAGTGCAAAAAAAATAATCAGTATTGATAATGATATTAATGAAATAAAAATTATTTTTCTTCGGCTCAGCCCTGAATTTTTTTTCATATGCGATTAGTCTGCCTCATTGTTTAATATTAATTAGCTGTTTGACATTGAAAAATAATATGATTGCACTGCCAATGTTTAACACATTATACAGCAAAGAGATAATTATGTAAACAATAATTACCATATTATCACCTCCGAATTATGTGGCTACTCTGACTGAAATATAGTTTCAAAATATATATTTGCCTAAATTGCTTGCAAACGATACTGTATTTTGATATACTCCAACCACAGGGAAAATTCAAAATAAAAAGCAGAGATTTATCATCAGGTGAAAGATAAAACATTTTGTATCCCGCCCTGGCATGACAAAGGGGCAGCAACCTTTGCGTTTCGCTCACGTTACAGAGCATGAAGAGAGTCCTGCGCGTACAGCATGCAGGGATTTCGGGTGGTACCGCGGTCTATGATCGTCCCGTTTTTGCAGGGGCGTTTTTTTGTGCTCAAATACGGCACCAAAAAACACACCTTAAAAACAAATAAGGAGCATAGTATGAAACTAAAAAACAGCTTTTTCTACACACTGAGAGAGAATGCAAATGATGAGGACAGCGTAAGCAGCAATCTGTTGGTTCGTGCCGGAATGATAAAAAAATCCGGAACGGGCACATATATGTTCATGCCCATGGGCTACAGGATATTGAAAAATATTGAAAATGTCGTTAAAGAGGAAATGGACAATGCAGGCGCTATGGAGCTTTTGATGCCTTCCTTAATCCATGAAGATGTATACGCCAAATCAGGAAGAAGCGAGACATTCGGCAGCAGTATTTTTCGCCTTAAAGACAGGTTTGACAAGCCGTATATTCTGGGGCCTACCCATGAGGAGATGTTTGCAATAGCGGCCAAGATGAAAGTAAAATCATACAAGGATTTGCCTTTCAACCTGTATCAGTTCCAGAACAAGTTCCGTGATGAACCAAGGCCAAGGTATGGGCTTATCAGGGTACGTGAATTTATTATGAAGGACGCATATTCCTTTGACGCTGACCTTGAGGGGCTGGATGAGTCATATAAAAAAATGTTTAACGCATATAAAAATATATTTGACAGGCTGGGCATTGACTACAAAATAGTTAAAGCTGACACAGGCGCTATGGGCGGCCTGCTTTCCGAAGAGTTTCAGGCCATTTCAGACATTGGCGAAGATACCCTTGTTTTCTGCGAAAAGTGCGATTTTGCGTCCAATGATGAAGTTGCGGAGTGCGTGATTACAAACCTTTCAGAAAAATCAGAAGAAAAATCAATGGAAGAGGTGCACACACCTAACGCACAGACCATAGATGAAGTGTGCGGATTTTTAAACATACCTAAAACACAGTCTGTTAAAGCTTTGATGTACAAAGCTGATGATGAATTGGTTTCCTGCTTTGTGCAGGGCGACAGAGAGCTTAACGAAGTCAAACTGCAGAAAATATTGGGCTGCATAACTTTGGAGATGGCAGATGATGAATTTATTGCTGCCAACTCAAAAGCTGTGCCCGGATTTACAGGCCCTATCGGAATAGGCTGCAAGGTGATTATAGACAAGCACATAAAAGACGCTGTAAACATGGTGATAGGCGCAAACAAAAAGGATTACCACATAAAAAATGCATCAATACCAAGGGACGTTAAATATGATTTATGCGAGGATATAACCGTTGTAAAAGAGGGAGATAAATGCCCTGTCTGCGGCGGAAACCTAATATTTAAAAAGGGAATTGAAGTTGGCAACACATTCAAGCTGGGAACAAAGTATTCAGAAGCACTGGATTTGGAATACAGCGATGAAAACAACACCCTGCACCCTGTTGTTATGGGCTCATACGGCATAGGAATAGGAAGGACAATGTCGGCCATAGCCGAACAGCACAGCGACGAAAAGGGGTTGGTATGGCCATCAATTATAGCGCCTTACAAGGTGCACGTTGTTTTGATTAAGGACAATGATGAAGAGCAGGCAAAAGCGGCGGAAGAAATATACGAAGCGCTGAATAAAAACGGAATTGAAGCTCTGCTGGACAACAGAAAAGAACGCCCGGGAGTTAAATTCAATGATGCTGAATTAATAGGCATGCCAATAAGAGTGACAGTAGGGAGAAAAATAACGGAAGGCATTGTGGAATTTAATGTCCGCAAAACGGGCGAAGCTTTGGAAGTGAAAACAGAAGAACTAATGGGCAAAATTAAAGAAACATTAAAAAGAGTATAGATAAAATTAAAGGGGCTGTAGACAATACAGCCCTTTTGCATACACAATTTAGTCCGAGTTTTTATTCCATTTTACTGGGCTGCTGGAAATTGTCTATTAGCGTGAACATTGCATCTGAAAAGAAGTCATACTCATGAGTGGAGCAGTACATGGAGCAAGTGTATTCCCTGTCGTCTATCCACCAGTACATATATTCACCTTTTACTGGATCACCGCCTGAAATTAAGCTGCCGGTGTATGAATACCAGTAAGCGTTATTTTCACCAAAGGTATAATTACCGTTTTGTTCTATTTGCAAATCGCTGATTATATTCTCCAGATTGTTTTCTGCCTGCTGCATATATGTTTTTGTCTGTGCGTCCCTTTGCGCTTCAGGGACAGAATATATTATTGAAGAAACTGCGATACTGCTAGAGGCATCTAAAGAATTGTAATTATAAAAAATTATCATATCTTCATAACTGTCGTAATGCCAGCCGGGGCCCGCCAGAAACGAAAAGAAATCCATTTCTGTATTGATGTAGATTATGCCTGCATTAGCGGCATCTTCTGGAACATTGTCATTTTCGTCTTGGCTTGATTGAACACTTTCATCAGCAAAATCATAATCGTCATAAAAAATACAGAGCCTGCCATTTGAAAGCTTAAAATCAAACTAAAGGCGATTGCGGCTATGACTATGGGATTTCTCATAATTCACCTCTTAAATAATATTATTTCTGTATATCTGTGAGCAGCTTTTCTTTTGTGTCATATAATTTTTGAGAAAAGTCCACTTTGTAAATATGGGGGTTTGAGAGCCGCTTAAATTCATTCCACAAACTGTCTATGCCCTGTTGGGCGTAGGTTTGTATTTCGCCTAGTGAAGGCTTTTTATATACACATTTGCCCTCAACAAAAACAGGTTTAAGAAGCTCTTTAGCGTAGTAATTAATAAGAGTCATCTTTTTCCATGTAGCGTTGGGGTCAAAAATGGTTAAAGGCTTGCTGTCATCTATTCTTTCATCGTTCAATGCTATGTAGTCGGCTATTGCCTTGTTTGTTTTCCTGTCATGAAGCCTGTACACTTTTTTATACCCGGGAGTGGTGACTTTTACGGGGTTTTCTGAGATTTTAATTTTAGGTATTTCGTTGCCGTCTTTATCAAACTCTGAAACCAGTTTATACACTCCGCCTAGAGCGGGGCTGTCTTTTGAAGTTATAAGCGATGTTCCTACGCCCCACACATCTATTTTGGCGCCCTGGGCTTTTAAATCCCAAATCAGGTATTCATCCAGGTCGTTTGAGGCGAATATTTTTGCGTCTTCAAAACCGGCTTCATCAAGCATAATTCTAGCTTTTTTTGAAAGATAGGCTAAGTCTCCTGAATCAAGCCGTATGCCTACAGGCTTGTAGCCTTTCTCTTTTAGCTCTTTAAAAACAGTTATTGCGTTGGGCACGCCTGAGCGCAGAGTGTCATATGTGTCCACCAGCAAAAGGCACGAGTCGGGAAATATGCTCGCGTATGCTCTGAAAGAATCAAGCTCACTAGGAAAGGTCATAACCCATGAATGGGCGTGGGTGCCCTTGACGGGGATGTCAAACATCTGCCCTGTAAGCACATTGCTTGTTCCTATGCAGCCCCCGATTATGGCGGCCCGGGCGCCGTAAATCCCTGCGTCGGGGCCTTGGGCGCGGCGAAGTCCGAACTCCAATATCCCATCTCCCTGGGCAGCGTAAACCACCCGGGAAGCTTTGGTGGCGATAAGCGTCTGGTGGTTTACTATGTTAAGCATAGCTGTTTCAAGAAGCTGGGCTTGTATTATCGGAGCTTTAACGCGGATTAAAGGCTCGCCCCCAAACGCAATTTCACCCTCTGGCATTGCGTATAATTCCCCGGTGAATTTTATGGTTTTAAGAAAAGACAAAAAATCTTCATCAAATAAATTTAATGAACGTAGGTAGCTGATATCCTTATCTGAAAAATGAATATTTTGAATATAGTCTATTACCTGCTCTAAGCCCGCAACTATTGCGTATACGCTTTGCCCCGCGCTTTTTCTGAAAAACAGGTCAAAAACAACTACTTTATCTTTCATTTCGTGCTTGAAGTATCCGTACATCATTGTAAGTTCGTATAAGTCTGTAAGCATTGTGAGGTTTCTGTTTTCGTGCATTGCATGCCCCTTTCAGATTTTTGCATAAAAAAAGGCTCTTTTAAAGAACCTTAAAAATTTATTTTTAAATATCGCCGAAACCGTCATCTTCCGGCTGACTGGTGTCTTCCGTTTCTCCTTTGGGTTTTTCAGAGCTTGGCAGATGCCTGGAAAGCCTTACAACTATAAGAACGCCGACAACAATCAGCAGTGCGCCGAACGCTATGCCAAAGCTTAAATTGCTTTGGATGAGGAAAAAGAAACCTATGACGGAAACAACAATAATTGAGGCCCAGTTGCCCTGAGAACCTTTGGAAAACACTTTTTGTTCCAGCATCCCAAACGCTGCTGCCAAAATCAGAACAGGCCACAACTCATAAATATCTAATTTTTCTGAATATTTACATGAAATAAAAAGAGCCGCGAATATAATGAGCATTCCGCCGGGAACCAGCAGATTGTATTTTTTCGGTTTGCCGGTGAAAGCAGCCACGTGGAACACCACGCCTACGATTGCTATCGCAATAAAAAAGTAAACATCTTCTTTAATGGTTATTACATTTAAGGATGAAAGCAGTATTACAAGCCCTGTGAGAATGAGCGCAACTGCCCAAATAACTCCATTCTGTTGTTTTTTCTTTTTCATAATATTACTCCTTATTTTTAAGAGAATTTTCTCTGTGTTTGCGCATTTCTTCTGTCATTGATTTGTATTCATCTGATGCGCTGGCTGGCTGGTTGATGTTTTGGTTTTCTATTTTTCTCACTTGTATTTTGCCTGGCTTGCTTTTCTTGGGTGTTGAATTTTCGTCTTCTTCCGCAACCAAAGTGTAATCCTTCGAATTTCTGTTAAAAAGGTAAAATATTGCGCCTACAATTATAAATACAGCGCTCAGCACCTGGTTGACTCTTATATCTGTATTCAAAAACATCTGTGAATCGGTCCTTAAGCCTTCTATAAACACCCTGCCTAATCCATAAAGCACCATGTACAAAAAGAACGTCCTGCCTTCACGTTTTCCTTTCCTTAAGGCAACCATCAGTATTATGAAACCGATAAAGTTCCACGCGCTTTCATAAAAGAATGTCGCAAGGTGATACT
>CAZDZB010000019.1:13738-20752 GCA_964509795.1 uncultured Christensenellaceae bacterium
GGAGTGCATCGTCATTTCGGCCCACTGGGATCACTTTGGCATAGGCGCATAAAAGAATGTCGCAAGGTGATACTGTCCGGTTTCCTTTATATATACAGTTATGGGGAAATGCCAGAGTTTTTCATTGTACACCGCGTATCCGTAGGCTTCCTGATTGACGAAATTGCCCCATCTTCCGATTGCCTGCCCCAAAAGCAGTGAGGGAGCGACTATGTCAAGCAACCCAAGGAGCGATACGTTTTTAATTTTTGAATAAATGAGGGCAGCTAAAAAGCCGCCAATGATTCCGCCGTAAATTGCAAGCCCGCCTTCCCAGACAGCAAAGACTTTCCAGAAGGGGCCGTCTTTATATAAATCCCATGACCAGATTACATAGTGGATTCTTGCGCCAATTATAGCGAAAACTATAGCTATAATAGAAAAGTCAACAAGCATTTCCGGGTTTTTGCCCAGCAATTTTGTGTTTTTTACCGCAATTAACAAAGCCAGAACCATGCCTGCGGCAATTATTATGCCATACCAATATATATCTTTTACAAATGCGCCATTTCCGACATTGATTGTAAAAGCTACAGGATCAATCATTAATTTGCCTCCGTATTGTTTTCCTTAACAATTTGTTCATATTTCTAATATAATTATACCCGTACAATTTAAATACTGCAAGAGTATTTGTTGACACCAATGAATTGCCGGGCATTAAGGGATTAATATAAAGTTTTGTTTTGCTTAATGTAACATAATTCACATACAGTAAAAGTTGGAAAACAATTTTTAGAATGCATCAGGATTATGAAACAATGTTTATTATACTAAAAATCTGCATAATAAATGAGTGTTTGCATTAGTAATTGACAAAGAATAAAAATAAATTTATAATTGTGTAAATGCAATGACGGAAAAGAGTAATAATGCAAATACTGTCAAAGAGAATCAGCGTTTTGGTGAAAGCTGTACAGAAAGAGCGTTATGAAGATGGCTTCCACGAGCAGCCCGGGTGAATAATTAGCCTGCGACGTACATGGGAACGTTATAACCCAAACTGCATCGTATGCCTTGAATATTTTACGGCTCGGGACAAAGATGAGTGCGTTTTGCGTGCTTGAACTAGGGTGGTACCACGATAGCTCGTCCCTTATGAGGGTCGGAGCTTTTTTATTGGTTAAATTATTTGGATTTGCATATTTGGGAGGATTATATGGGACAAAAATATTATATTACAACGGCTATAGCCTACACATCGAAAACGCCTCACATAGGCAATACTTACGAAGCTGTTTTAGCGGACTCAATAGCAAGGTTTAAGCGCCAGACAGGCTATGATGTATTTTTTCTGACAGGAACAGACGAGCATGGGCAGAAGATAGAAAACCAGGCTAAGGAAATGGGAATATCTCCAAAAGAGCATGTGGATAAAATCGCAGCGGAAGTCAAGGGCATCTGGGACATGATGGGCACCAGTTATGATAAATTTATTAGGACAACAGATGATTACCATGAAAAGGCTGTTCAGAAGATTTTTGAAAAACTATATAAGCAGGGCGATATTTATAAAGGCTCCTATGAGGGCTGGTACTGCACGGCCTGCGAATCATTTTACACAGAAGGCCAGCTGAATGACGGCAAATGCCCGGACTGCGGCGACCCTGTGGACAAAGCAAAAGAAGAAGCTTACTTTTTAAAGCTTTCTAAATATCAGGACAGGCTTATGAAGCACATTGAGGAAAACCCTGAATTCATTCAGCCTGAGTCCAGAAAAAATGAAATGGTAAATAATTTTATCAAGCCCGGGCTGCAGGATTTGTGCGTATCCCGCACGTCCTTTAAATGGGGCGTTCCGGTTACTTTTGATGAAGGCCATGTTATTTATGTGTGGGTAGACGCGTTGTCAAACTACATAACTGCGCTAGGCTACGACACAGAAAATGACGCTCAGATGTTTAACAAATACTGGCCGGCAAATGTGCACCTTATTGGCAAAGACATTCTAAGGTTCCATACCATATACTGGCCTATTATGCTGATGGCACTGGGATTAGAGCTGCCTACGCAGGTTTTCGGGCATCCATGGCTTTTGCAGGGCACCGACAAAATGAGCAAATCAAAGGGCAACGTAATATACGCAAAGCAGCTTGTTGAGCATTTTGGCGTTGACGCAGTAAGGTATTACCTGCTGCATGAAATGCCATTTGCCAATGACGGCTCGCTGACATACAGCCTTCTGATTGAAAGGATAAATTCAGAGCTTGCAAATGTTTTGGGCAACCTTGTAAACAGGACTATTGCCATGAGTAAAAAATATTTTGACTCAAAGGTAATGGCACCCGTAGAAAAAGAAGACGTTGATGATGAATTAATCAATTTGGCGCTTTCCACTCCCGAAAAGATGATTTCATCCATGAACCATCTTAAAGTGGCGGATGCCATCAGCCATGTATTTGAGCTTTTAAGGAGGTCAAATAAATATATTGACGAAACATACCCTTGGCTTTTAGCTAAAGAAGAAAGCAAGAAAGCGCGGCTGGGCACAGTATTATATAACCTGCTGGAATCAATAAGGTTCTCTGCTGTAATGCTTTCATCATTTATGCCGGAGACTTCACAGAAAATATTCAAGCAGCTTAATACTCAAGAGACGGGCTGGGACAGTTTGAAAACATTTGACGGCATGAATCCGGGCGATACGCTGGGTGAAGGGGAGATCCTTTTCGCTAGAATAGACGCCGAGCAAAAGCTTGCTGAACTGGATGAGGAAAACGCAAAGAATGCGCCAAAAAAGGACATAGAAATAGTATCCAAGCCGGAAATTACAATAGATGATTTCGACAAAGTGGACATAAGAGTCGGCAAAGTATTAGAATGCAAAAAGGTTGAAAAATCAGACAAGCTGTTAGTTTCCCAAATTAAGGTCGGCAACCAGGTGCGCCAGATAGTATCCGGCATTGCAAAATATTACAAACCCGAAGACATGGTCGGTAAAAACGTAATGGTAATAATCAACCTTAAACCTGTTAAACTTCGAGGAGTGCTTTCAGAAGGCATGATAATGGCGGCGGAAAATGAAGACGGCACTCTGGTTGTGTGTTCACCGGAAATCCCTGTTACCGACGGGTGTGAGATAAGCTGATGAAACTTTTTGACACACATACTCATCTGGAAGACAGAAGATTTGATGAGGACAGAGATAAGCTGATAGCAGCTTTAAAGGGAAACAACGTGGTTAAGGCTGTGACTGTGGGGACTAACATGGAAACATCACAGCAGTGTATTGATATTGCCGAAAAATATGAGGGCATATACGCGGCCGTCGGACTGCATCCCCATGATGCTAAGGATTTTAAAGATACTGATATTCAAGCATTTGAAAAAATGGCACGCAATAAAAATGTAGTAGCAATAGGCGAAATTGGGCTTGATTATCATTATGATTTTTCGCCGAGAGATAGGCAGATGCATGCCTTTGAAATGCAGATTGACATGGCAAAAGGGCTTAACTTGCCTGCTGTATATCACATCAGGGAGGCTTTCGGTGATTTTCTGCCTATGGTCAGGCAGGGAAGGTGCGTAAATAATGCCGTTATGCACTGCTACGGAGGCTCGGTTGAGAGCGCTAAAATATGCCTTGATGCCGGAATGATGATTTCATTTACCGGGGTTATCACATTTAAAAATGCCAGCAAAATACTAGATGTTGTTAAATATGTTCCATTAGAGAGGCTGATGATAGAGACAGACTGTCCTTACATGGCTCCTGTACCGCATAGGGGAAAAAGAAACGAACCGGCCTATGTAATTGAGGTCGCGAAAACAATGGCACAAATAAAAGGAATATCTATTGAAGAAATGGCCGAGATAACATATAATAACGCTGTTGGATTTTTTAATCTCGACTGATTAACATTTAAAATAAAGGATAGCTTAATAATAGATTATGAAAAAAAGAGATAATGTTTATGTTTACGAGCTGCATAACAATCTGTACATTAACCTGACAAACAAATGCACAAACAACTGTGACTTTTGCCTGCGCAACAACAAGGACGGCATCGGCGAAGACGTTTTATGGCTGAAAAAGGAACCTTCTGCAGAGGACATATTAGAACAGATGGAACATTTTGATGTAACAAAGCATAAGCAGATAGTTTTCTGCGGTTACGGGGAACCGACACTTAAAATGGACGTTCTGATAGAAAGCGCAAAACTGATAAAGCAAAAATACAATATGCCAATCCGCATTAATACCAACGGCCAGGCCAACATGTATTATAAAGAGGATGTGACTCCCCGCTTTGACGGGTTGATTGACATGGTTTCCATTTCACTAAATCACAGCGAAGCGCATGAATATGATCAAATATGCCACAGCGTTTACGGCGAGGCGGCTTTTGAGGGCATGCTTGATTTCGCAGAAAAGTGCAAGAAACATGTGCCGAATGTGACCCTTACAATTGTTGATATTCTGCCGGAGGATGTTCAGAACCAGTGCAGGGCAATTGCGGACAAAATAGGCGTTGATTTAAGAATAAGAAATTTGATAGTCTAATCATCCAAAATTGAAAATGGGCTGGCATAGGCTGCCTGGTATTCATCTGTCATTATTTTTGTGAAGCATAATTCTCCATATTTATTGGCAGCAATTACTGTAGTTTCATTTATGTACACCGCTAAGCCGCTTATGCTGTCCGGGAGCAGGCCCTTTTCTGTTGTAACAAATATTAAATCTCCAGGTTTCAAGTCATTTTTTTCAATAAGCATGGAATTGTCGGAGCAGAAACTGAATTGTTCTTCCAAAGTTTCGGGAAAGCCCGGAATGCCCATATTTTGCAGACACCATCCGATAAATGAAGAAGAATCATTAAATTGTGTGCCGGTGCCGCCTTCATAATATAATGACATATTCAAAACTAAAAAATCAATAAATTCATAATTAACTGCGGAAAGCTCATCTGGCAAAATGGCGAGATATCCGGAAGGTTCGGAGGACAAGCCTTCTGACCAATATTTCAATGAATACCTGTCAGAACTCTCTTTTGCAAAAGGAGATAAATCATATATGATTTCCCCCGTATTGTTCTGAATATAATTGATTATGCTGCTGTGCAGGGAATTTCCGTCATCATTTTTAAATGAGACATAAAAAACAGACAAATAATCCGAATGGCTTATTATATAATCGGCTGCTTCATCTATATTTTTTTCAGAAGAATATATTATGTTAATGGATACATTATTGTGTTTTTGCACATAGTTATGGGCGATATTTGTTATGACATGGCTATAGTCGCTTTCATCACATAAAAAAAGCAAAGTAGCAGCAAGAGGATTAAGTTTCGCTGAAAGCTTTATTGTGTTTTCCACGTTGCCGCTTATGGAATATGAAGATGAAAGAGTATTTGATATTTGTTCACCGCTTGTTCCGTAAAGCAGCAGCTGAGCATCGGGAAAAAACATCTGGCGTATTTCCTGCGCCGGAGCCGCAGCGTTTTTGCCCAGGGCAATTATGTAATCGTAGTCTTTATCCTGATACAAACGGACGGAAAGCCCCCCGCTTATGTTGCTTAAAACGTCTGACTCCATTGTTGTGTTTTCCAGAAGAACCAAGTCAAAATCTAAATTGCATATATTATCCTTTAGAGGTTCAATGAGATTGAAGGCTTTGCTTACGCCGCTTTTATATATGCTTTGGTAGTCCGATAAAACAAGGATACGCATAATGGTACATGGATTATTTGAGTTTTCGGAACTTGAAGGCTGGCTTGCCAATTGGTATTGTGCGGTAGAAACAGGGAAATCGCGATAACTGAATGAATAAGCTATAACAAACAAAACGGCAACAATAATAAGGGCGGCGAATTTCGCGTAAAATAGGAATTTATCCATTTTTGTATTTCTGAATGCATTCTGATGCCTTTGTTTCATTATTTTATTACCTTACCCTTATGTGAGCATATATCACATAATAGCAAAAAAGGTTCACCATTTCAAGTGAACCTTTTAAGTTAAAAACATTATCAGTTTGACACAATTATTTCCACGTATACATTGGCGGTTACGTTCACCTCTCCGCTCATAATAGGAGTCGAGTATTCTCGTGCATAGGCCAAAGAATCGGTTACAGCATAGTCATAATATCCTGTAGAATAATATGTTTGGTCTGTGATTGTTTGGATTCCGTCTACTTTTAAGCCTGCGGCGTCTGCGATAATCTGAGCTTTGCGCAAAGCGTCATCAACAGCTTTTGCCAATGCGTCATCCTGCGATGCTGTTGTGTCTTCAGCGTCAAAGTATATGCTGTATGCTTTGTTAGCGCCGGCATCAGCTGCTATGTCAATTACATCCCCCAGTATGTCCAAATCTTTTACTCTTAGCTTGACAGTGTTGCTAACAACATAGTAGTCAGGCTCTTCAGAGCGTGAATCGTTTTCATAATTGTAGTAAGGGTATATTGAATAGTTGCTCGTAGTTATGTCTGCGTCCTCAAGCCCAAGTTCCGTTACTGCATCAATAATATTCTGCATTGCTTCGGCATTTTCATCCTGGGCTGTTTTCACATCTTTATCCTGAGTTTCAACTCCCAGTTGAATGTATCCCACATCAGCGGGCACAGATATTTCACATGTGCCGGAAACGTTTATTGTGGAAACGGTTTCTGCTGCGCCTGATGCAGCTGGTGTTTTGCTTAAAACCAGTGTTAATGTCAGGGTTCCTAACATAAGGATTGCCACTGCAGCTATTATAGCTATTATTTGTTTTATATTCATAAAATCTCCTTTTGCTGAACATGTAATATTCATTTTTGTGTAGCCTTGAGCTGATTTTGCTTTGCAGAAACCAGCCACGGCCTGTCGGTTGGTTATTTAGTGTACTGGAGATTTCATTTCACAAAATCTCCTTTTTATGTACATGTAATATTCGCTTTTGTGTAGCCTTGAGCTGATTTTGCTTTGCAGAAACCAGCTACGGCCTGTCGGTTAGTTATTTAGTGTACTGGAGATTTCATTTCACAAAATCTCC
>CAZDZB010000019.1:20852-23606 GCA_964509795.1 uncultured Christensenellaceae bacterium
ACGGCCTGTCGGTTAGTTATTTAGTGTACTGGAGATTTCATTTCACAAAATCTCCTTTTTTAGTATTTTGTCATTTAATTAAGACAAATACATATCCTGCGTTTTGCAAGCCGGCAATTTCGTCTTCATAGTTTTCATATTCAATACTTTTAATCATGTAAAATATTATGTTGTCAGAATATCTTGCCGTTATTTCCTGAGCGATAATTAAGGCGTTGTCAGCGTCAGTTATTATTCTTATCTGCTTATAGTTGTCAGGCTCTGATTCCCCTTCAATTGCCCATTGGGTTTCAGGCAAGGGGTCCTGCATAAGCTCAAGCAAATCATCGTAGATTTGCTCAGGGTCATCCGTTTCAAGCATAATGACAATTGAATCACCGTTGCTTAGTAATTCACTTGACTGCTCGCTGGTTTCTGCTTCTGCGGCAAAAACTGCAGCTTCTTCGGCCTCTACGGCGTCTCTTTGGCTGCTGTCGGCAGAGGATGTTTCGGTGTCTGCCGCCCCGGAGTAATCTTTTGGGGATTCCAGAATTTCGTCACTGCTTTCCATGATTTCAAGAGACTCTTCCGCGGCTTCTTCCATTACAACGTTCTGAACTGAGTCCAGCTTAGATTTTGGGAGCAGGTTTACTGCCGCCATGATTAACAAAACTGAACAGGCTCCCGCCGCTGCGATTTTCAGCACGGTTGAATACTTTCTTAAATTTCCAGCAGGCTTGAGAGCCTCTCTTTTCAGAGCGAAATGCAGCCTGTTATGGAACCCTTCAGGAAGAGGTCGCTCTTCAAATGAAGCTAAATCACTTAGCATTGTTTCCATTACATTATAGTAATTCCTGCATGATTCGCAATTTTGAATATGATGTAATACAGACTGTAACTCATTGCTATCAATACTGTTACTATAAATTCTATCTATTGTTTTTTTGCATTTATAACAATTCATTACTTTGCCTCCTTACATGTATTTTGACGCATAACGGACGGATATAGTTCCATACTGATGCAAATTTCCGCCAGTTTTTTTCGTGACCGCGAAAGCCGGGAGCGCACTGTGCCTACGGGGCAGTTTAGTATCTCTCCAATTTCTTCATATGAGTACCCCTGAACGTCTTTAAGCACAATAATAAGCTTTTCTTGGGATGCCAGCTTATCCATAGCCTGCGCCAACTCCTGCTTTAAAATGCTGTCTTCTGAAAAACTCCCTGATTTTTCATCTTGAATCATATGCCCTTTTTCATTTAGCTCCTCTATGGACTGAGAATTATTTTTTCTTTTTCTCAATTCGTCAAGGCAGGTGTTCACAGCTATTCTGTAAAGCCATGTTGAAAAAGCGGCCTTCAAGTTGAAATTTCTTAAGTTTCTCCATGCTTTAATAAGCGCTTCCTGGGCCATATCCTGAGCATCCTGGTCATTTTTCATCATTCTGTAGCAAAGATTATATATACGCTTTTCATTGGATGCGACCAGTTCTTCAAATGCTGATATATCGCCGGCTAAAGCTCTTTTAAGCAGCTCTTTATCTCTGTTGCACATAAAAACTCTTCCTTTATTTATTCCTTTTTAATTATAGCATAGCAATTTCTTTTGTAAACTATATGAAATATAAGCCATTATTTACAAGAAGAAACCTTCGCTAAATAAAACCTGACATTGAAAAACAGTATATTTATGGTGTATACTTACACTAGAAAAAAGTGAGGGTAATGATATGGATTTTAATAAATTAATATTAAAAAGAGAAAGCGTACGTAAATATACAGATAAAGAAGTATCAAGAGAAGATTTAATCAAGTGTGTTGAGGCAGCTAGAATGACACCCAGTGCGCACAACTCCCAGCCGTGGACATTTGTGATAGTGGACGATAAGGAATTGGTAAGCAAGCTGGCCGATGAGACATTTAATGAAATTGTAAGATTTAATAAATTTGTAAAGAGCGCGAAGGCTATTGCGGCAGTTGTAATTGAAAAAAGCCATTTTGCCATGATAGGCTCAAACAAATCAGACAAAGATTATAATTTTATTGACATAGGTTCGGCGACAGAGCATTTCTGCCTGCAGGCAGCTGAGCTTGGAATAGGCACCTGTATCCTGGGGTATTTTAACGAGAAAAATGTTAAGCAGCTGCTTAACGTACCCGCGGGCAAAAGAGTCGGGCTTATGATTTCGATAGGATACAGCCCATTTGACAGCGCCAGGGAGAAAAAAAGAAAATCAATAGACGAAATCTGCAGATTTAATTCCTATAAGTAGGTTTATATGAGAAAGCACATATTTATTTTAATTATTGTTTTAATAAGCTCGTTGTTTTTTTTAACCGGATGTACAGAGCAGGCAGCTCCTCCTATAGCGACCATAGTTAACTATATGGCCGAGGAAGAATACGTGCGGATATACGGATACTTAAGTGAAGAAAGCAAAAAAGAAATAACCATTGATGAGTTTTCATCAAGAATAGAAAACATATACTCAGAAATGCTGATTAACGGTATGTTTGTCACCATTAATGATTGCGTATATGGCGAAGACACATGCACTGCTTTTTATGATATAACATTTGATACAGGTAAATTTGACATAGTCACTCTTTCATATGAGCAGATTTTTGTCAATGAGGATGGAAACTGGAAGATAGATTATTCCCCGTCTTTCATAATCCCCGGCCTTGGTGAAAACCAAAAAATACAGATAAATGATATTGAACCATCAAGAGGTGAAATTTTCGACGTAAACGGAAATATACTAGCGCAAAATGA
>CAZDZB010000020.1:0-13045 GCA_964509795.1 uncultured Christensenellaceae bacterium
AACAGTCCCTTATAGGGACAGAGGAAACCACCAGCTAAGCTGGTGGTCCTGACTTCTGTAAGTTTATATTAAAAAGTGGACGGTGACCTATGGTTGACTAAAAATTAGCCATATGCTACTATACAAGTGCAATTTTAAAAAATATGCATTGAATATGAAAGGTATAAAAAAATGCACCAATTACTGAAATATCCCTTTGACGGGGATAAAATATTGCAGAAAAGAAAGAGAATAAAAAGAGAGTTGTTATCCGAGGATACAACTTTTATTAATAAAAATATTGCTGTTTTAGGCGGATCTACAACAGATGATATAGTAAGCATAATGGAGCTTTTTTTATTAGGTAACGGAATTAAGCCGAAATTTTATCAGTCGGAATTCGGACAGTTCTGGCAGGATGCTATGTTCGGAAATGAAGAGCTTGATAATTTCAATCCAGATATTATTTATATACACACTAGCGGCAGGAACATAATAAATTACCCTAATGTAAAAATGGCACCTGACGAAGTTAACAATATGTTAAGTGAGCAGTATGAATATTTTGAGCAGATGTGGGAAGCATTAAGCAAAAAATTCGGCTGCAGCATAATCCAAAACAATTTTGAGATGCCCTTTTACAGGCTGCTGGGCAACAAAGACGCATATGACATTCACGGCCGAACCAATTATTTAAATCGGCTTAATAATATGTTCTATGAATACGCGGCGAATCATAATACTTTTTTTATTAACGATATCAATTATCTGTCTGCGTCATATGGCATTGAAAAATGGGCTGACACTTTTTTCTGGCATATGTATAAATATGCCCTGGCAGTGCCCGCGATTCCTGAACTTTCATTCAGTGTGTCAAACATCATAAAGTCCATATATGGTAAAAACAAAAAAGCACTTGTTCTTGACCTGGACAACACTCTGTGGGGGGGCGTAGTGGGCGATGACGGAGTGGAAGGAATACACATTGGCAAAGAGACATCCATGGGGCAGGTTTATTATGAATTTCAGGAATATGCCAAGCAGCACAAGGATTTGGGAGTGCTTTTGTGCGTCAACTCCAAAAACGACTATAACAATGCGACAGACGGGCTTAACCATCCTGAAGGGTGCCTGAAGCCGGATGATTTTATAGTAATAAAGGCCAATTGGGAGAACAAGGACAGAAACATAATTGAGATAGCTGATGAATTAAACATACTTCCCGAGAGCCTGGTGTTTGTGGACGATAACCCCGCGGAGAGGGGAATAGTCGAAGCTCAGGTTGAAGAAATTGCAGTTCCGGAAATAGATAAGCCTGAAAATTACATAAGAATAATAGACAGAAGCGGATATTTTGAAGTCACTAATTTTTCAGAAGACGACATAAAACGCAATGAAATGTATACCGCTAACGCCCAGCGGGCGAAGCTGAATAAAAGCTTTGAAAACTATGAGGAATACCTGATTTCGCTTGACATGAGCGCGCAGATAAAGCGATTTGAAAACATATATCTGCCGAGGATTACTCAGCTTACAAATAAATCAAATCAGTTTAACCTGACGACCAGAAGGTATCAGGAGCAGGAAATTAAAGAGGTTATGGAATCAGATGCGCATATTGCCCTTTATGGCAAGCTTTCGGATAAATTCGGCGACAACGGAATAATTTCCGTTGTAATAGGCAGGCAGGATAAAGATGTGCTGCACATGGAGCTTTGGCTGATGAGCTGCAGAGTTTTGAAAAGAAACATGGAGTTTGCCATGATGGACGATGTTATAAAGCGTGCAAGAGAGCGCGGCATAAAAAAAGTGATTGGATATTACTACAAAACGGCCAAAAACAATATGGTTAAGGATTTTTACAGCCAGTTTGGGTTTAAAAAGGTATCCGAAGAAAATGAGGACTCTGTCTGGGAGATTGAAACAGGCAGCTATGAATACAAAAACAAAGTGATAAAGGTGGAAAATTAAATGACAAGGGAAAATGTATTAGAGCAGGTGCAGGACATCTTAAGAGATATATTTGATGATGAGGACATAGTGGTCACCAATGATACAACAGCGGATGACATAGAAGACTGGGATTCATTAGAGCATATAAACGTAATAACTTCAATTGAAAAGCACTTTAACATAAGGTTTGCCATGAACGAAGTAACGGGATTTAAAAACGTCGGCAATATGGTAGACACAATATTCGGCAAGATATCATAATAGAATCTTGATTTAGTAATTCGGGGGATATATGGCATTTACATCACTGACTTTTTTATTGTTTGCGGCGGTTGTTGTCGCAGTTTATGCTTTTTTGCCGCATAAGGCAAGGCATTATTTTTTGATAGCCGCTTCTTTGGTTTTTTACTTCTGGTGGAAGGCCTGGGCACCGGTTTTTATCGTTTCTTACGCAGCATTTAATTATTTGATGGCTCTTGTAATAACCAAAAGCCAAGGTACGAAAAGAAGAATAATACTTTTTACTGGAGTTGGCATCAGCGTTATACTCTTTTTTATCTTCAGGTATCACATACTTGACGGCATAGTAAACGCGATAATGAACCCGGAGGGTATGGACATAAGCATATTATTTCCTTTGGGATTTTCATACTATATGTTTAAAAGCTTAAGCTATTTGATAGATGTAAATAATAAAACGTTTGAAAGAGTAAAAAGGTTTGATTATTTTCTGCTATATGTAACATATTTCCCGGAAGTTTCAATGGGGCCTATAACCAGAGCGGTCGATTTTGTGCCTCAGATAAGCAAAGAAAAGCAAATCACAATACAAACAATAAACAAAGGCCTTGTGCTTGTGGCATGGGGATTTTTTAAGAAGATACTTTTTGCTGACAGGCTGGCTTCATTGATTGCGCCATATTACAGCGACATCAGCACAGCAGGTAATGGTGCCGCATGGTTTTTGATTACCGCTGGATTTTTGCTGCAGCTTTACCTGGACTTTTCCGCATATACTGATATATCCGTTGGCGTTTCAAAAATGCTGGGTTATGAAATAAAGCACAACTTTAAGGCTCCGTTTTTTTCCTACAGCATTCCTGAGTTTTGGCGCAAATGGCACATCTCACTTACCAGTTGGCTGCTGGATTATGTTTTTACTCCTTTGCAGTTTCTGCTTAGAGCACTGGGAAAGTTTGCTTCTATAATTCCCGCTATTATAACGTTCACTTTAATCGGGGTATGGCACGGCGGAACATCGGCATATTTGATGTTTGGATTTTTGATGGGGCTGCTGGTTGCCATTGATGCGCTGATTTCAAAAAGAAAGAAAAAACTCAAAAAGAAAATGCCTAAAGTTTTGTTTAATACAGTATCTTTAATTTTGCTGTCGGTTGTAAATGTGATTGTATTTTTGTTTATGAGGGTGCCTGACGCTAAGCTCGGCTTTGACATTATAGGCAGATATATGTTTAATTTTAGCACATGGGCTCTTGCGTCGGGGCTTACTTTGGAGTTTTACATTGTGCTTGCTCTTGCTGTGTTTATGACTATATTGTCGCATTTAATTGAGCTTAAAACACCTGAGGCGTTAAGCAAGTTTGCGAAACTAAAATGGCCTGTGCTGTGGGCAGTATATCTTTTTGTAATTTTCGCTATTATTTTATTTGGGCATTACGGCCCGGGATATGACCCTGTTGAGTTTATATATATGGGATTTTGAGGAGAGTACTATGAAAAAATTAAAATTTATAATTAAGTTAATAATATTTGTATTTATTTTCTCTGTGCTCTTTGTCAGCATATCCTACATTGTCCGCCCTCAAACTGACATGAAGGAAAGATTCGCAGGATTTTACAGCGAAGATAAAGACACAATAGACGCTGTTGTAATAGGCCCGAGTTCTGTGTCTCCATTGGTTGCGGCGCCCTACATTTGGAACGAATACGGCATCACAGTTTACCCTTTGTCAACCAATGCCCAGCCTGTGGCGTCAGTGAAGTATATAATTGAAGAAGCCATGAAAACCCAGCCTGATACATTATTTATTGTGGATGTAACGATGTTTATGGTTGAACCGGAAACACTGCTTACAGAAGCCAGAATCAGAAATGTTGTTGATAACATGAAATACTCCTTTACAAGAATAAGGGCAATTAATGAGATGGTTGAAGACAGCAGCCAAAGAATAGATTATTATTTTGATATAAGCAAATACCATTCTGTTATCCTGGATGAAAGCGGCATAACAGCTGAAAACCTGAAATATTTTAATTTTGAAACTTCTTCAATTTACAAAGGATATTTGTTTGTTGAGGCGGTTGATATATTTGACCATGTTGAGATTTCCGGCATTGTTGAAGAGTCCACTATACCGCAGGGTGCCGAAGAAGAGCTTATAAACCTTATTGAATACTGCGACGCAAACAACGCAAATGTTCTTTTTATGGCTTGCCCTTACATAGCGACAGAGCAGAACAAAAAAGAGCATAATTACATAAAAAGAATTGTAGAAGAAAAAGGATATGATTTTATAGATTTTAATAATTTATATGATCAAATGCATATAGATTTCGGTAAGGATTTTTATAACGCAAATCATATGAATGTTTATGGCGCCGAGAAATTCTCACTGTATCTGGGCCAATACCTGACTGAGGATTACCCGCTTGAAGATAAAAGGGGAGACAAAAATTATTCAAGCTGGGATACTGCATATGAAGCTTGGAGCGCTCAGGCAAAAATAACCAAAGAAAAAACGGATGAGAACCTGGAAAAAATAACAAAGAGATAAAAATAAGGCTTCCACATTTGCGGAAGCCTTGTTTTATTGAACAGAATTAAAATTCATAAGTTTCAGTGAATTAATAACGGCATCTGTCATTATCTGATGCCCTTTTTCGTTGGGATGGATGCCGTCGGCGCAGTAAAGCTCCCTGTAATCTTCGGTTTCTAAAATTGCGCTTCTCAAATCCAGAACTCTGCAGTGGGTTTCGTTTGCAACCTGCAGAACCCCGGCGTTGTATTTTTCCTGCCACCAGTATATGCGGTCGACTTCCCCAAGCCAGCTTAATATGTTTGGTTTGGCGTCATCGCTGAAGCCGCTTATCCAGTTAAAATATTTATGCGCATCAATGGGGGGCAAGGTGACAAGCACAGGTATGATTTCGTTGTCCCGTGCGGTTGCTATCATTTCTTTAAGTACGCTTTTGTATTCTTGATAGTCTGTATTGGGTGCATGAGGGCCTTTCGGATTGCCGGCGACGTCTTTCCAGTTGAAATCGCAGTCGTTGCCGCCCAGCTCGAAAATAACATATTCATATTTTTTTTCGGATATAGCTTTTTTAAACGAATTTATGGCTTTTTTAACAGTGTTGCCGAACTTTGAGACATTATCTATATCAAGGTGCATTTGCTGCGCTACTTCATTGGTAACTGCATTTTTTGCATTAGTATACCTTTTTTTATTTTCGTCAAATATTACGCCTCTGGTGATTGAGTCGCCGCACACCAGAACACGGCTTTTCAAGTTGGTTTTCATAAACGCCTCCAAAATAATTAAAACAGTGAAATATAATTTAATACATATATAATATAGTATCAATAACTATGTAATAAACATAATATAACACATGCTGTGGTACAATTCAATAGTAATAATAAAAAAATAACATATTTATTGTCATAAAAGGTTTCCTTTGATATCATATTAGATAGTATTGAATATAGTTAATGAAAGGATACGCAACAAATGCCTTCTTTATATACACACCAAATAATAGCAGAAAAAGTATTTGAGAAAATGGGTAAGCCCAATTACATTAAAAACAATTTTAACGAGTTTTTAATGGGCAGTTTAGGGTTTGAGATATTTAATTACCATAGGCTTTTAAAGATGCTGAAAAACAGCTATTTAGAACAGCTGTCGTCTGTTTTAAAATACATTAAACACAAAGAATTTTTGATGGCATTAATTGAGCAATCCAAAGGCGACATTAAACTTATGGTTTACACTTTAGGTTTTTTGACAAACTATGCCGCGGACACAATGATAAGGCCGTATATACACAGCGTAACAGAAAAACCCGAAGGCGGTGGAGACACAATAAAACAGATAGAATTTGAGCAGGCGCTGGACGCTTACATTTACAGAGAAAAAGAGATGGAAAACACAGTAGAACAGGCGAATTTTTTGAATTCTGTAAAGCGCAGGGATATCCGTAGGGTTTCAGGGTTTTTAAGCAGTGTATGCAGATATGTTGCGGACAATAAAAGAATATGGAGAAAAGATATAGTTGCATCTTTTGACGACACACGGGATTTCACCAGAAAAATTAAGATTGAAAAAGAAGATGCAGTTAAAAAAATGAAAATACATGAAGCCATGATAGGAAAAACGGGGCGCATTGCAATATTCGTGCCGCCGAATATTATTACAGGAAATGACGTTTTTAATCTGGCCCACAGAACATGGAGGGCGCCCTGGCTGCAGCAAAAAGCGAGAAATGAAAGTGTAACGGACCTGATAAAAAAATCAGTTAATTTATCAGTTGATATAATTAATCAGATTAGTGAATATTACCTCGGAGAATGTGAAACAGAAAAAGTTGAAAGTATTATAGGAAATGTTAACTTTAACGGACGAGAAATGTAAAAATCAGAAGTTGTTAAAATACTCTTTTTTATCTGTAATTATAGTATCAATATTTTTAATATAATGTTCAACGGATTTGGGGTTTGAAAACCTGGTATGCCGGTTTTCACTATAGAAAAACCTTTTTGATATAGATCCTGCGCCCAGAGCAATGAGGTTATGTGTTTCTTCCATTATGTCTATATTGTATATGCATTGTTTGCCTTTTTTTGAATACCCTACATTTTCAAGGTTTCCTGACATATATTTTTGCCTGTAAAGATAATATGGGTGCATGTCCCTTTCATATGCCAGATTTCTGCCTTTATCTATCATTCCCGCGACTACGTCCGCCGGAGCATAATCTAAAGATATGTTTTCCATTTTTATTTTTGATGCTCTTTTTATTGCCAGAGTGTGTATTGTAAGGTTATCTATGGGAAGTGATTTTACGCATTCCAGCGTGTATTCCATATGCTCTTTACTTTCGCCGGGCAATCCCATTATAAGGTCTGTGTTTATGCTGTCGAAATCGTATTTAACCGCCATATCAAAAGCATTATAAATGTCTTCTGCTGTATGTGCCCTGTTTACAAACCTTAGTGTATCGTCATTAAATGTCTGAGGGTTAAGGCTGATTCTGCATACGTTATGCTTTTTCAATACTTTCAGAATGTCTTCGTTTATGGTGTCCACCCTGCCGGCCTCAACTGTCACTTCGCAGTCAGATGTTATTATAGGCGAAAGAGCAGAAAGAATGGTATCAAGGTTTTTATACCCTAATGTGGTTGGCGTACCTCCGCCAAAATAAAGGCAGCGGATATGTTTATTATGTTTTATTTTCAATTCACTAAGCATATTTATTTCTTTAAGCAGGCATTGGACATATTCCTCAAAGGGTGCGGGGCGCCTGGACAAATCATGGCTTATGAAAGAACAGTAAAGGCACCTTGTGGGGCAGAAAGGTATGCCTATATATACGTCAATATCATTGGAAGGCCCTTTAAAATATATATCTTCCTGATTTTCTATTATTTCTTCCACCAGCAGAATTTTGCTTTCTGAAACGTCAAGAACAGTTTCGAACTGACGGCGTGCACTCATGTTTTCACATAAATTAAGCTGCCTGTAAAGGCTGACCGGGCGAATGCCAGTCAATGCCCCCCAGGGCAGAAATTTTTCGCTGATTGCTTTGAGGGCATAATAAAGCCCCAGCTTTGCGCTTCGCTTTGCAGTGCGGTCATTCAAAATTTTATCTTTTGTCTGAATGAAATTATAATTGTAATTAAAATTATCTATATGGCCATTATTCAATATGCTGTATGATTCATTATAAAATTTATCAGTAATATGCTGGTTATGTGAAATTGCAAATAACTTTTTATCGCCCGTTACGCTGTCTGATTGCTTTATTTGCTCATCAGTAAAAAACAGCCGTACAACATCGGCTAAGTCATTAAATATTTTCGATGTGTTTGTTGATAAATAAATCATTAAAACGTCCTGCGTGAATCAAGCAGGATGGTAACCGGGCCTGAGTTAACAAGCTCAACGTCCATCATAGCTCCGAATTCGCCGGTGCCTGTGTTTACGCCGTATGACCTTATGTTTTCAACGACCTGCATATATAGTTCGTTTGCTTTTTCTGGAAGCATAGCGTTAGAAAAGCTGGGGCGCCGCCCCTTTCTTGCGTCTCCCGCTAAGGTGAATTGGGAGACAACAATTATTTCACCCTTGATGTCAAGTATGGAAAGATTCATTTTTTCTTCAGAATCTTCAAACACACGCAATCCGATTATTTTATTCACAATATAGTTTATGTCCTGCTGGTCATCGTTTTTTTCAACACCGAGCAGAACCAAATATCCATGGCCTATAGATGAAATCACTTGATTTTGCACCTTGACGGAGGCACTGCTTACCCTTTGAACGACTGCTCTCATTTTAACCATTCCTTCTATATATATCTATGCATTCCGGCATTCTTTTGATGTGGTGAATCAAAGTAACGAGCTGGTCTTTTTTAGAAAGATCAACTGTGATATCTATATTTACAACAGACTGCAAATTAACCTCGGCATTCATTTTGAGCAGTGAAACATTGAGGGTCTGCAGTATGTTTGATATTCTCATAATTAGGCCGGGCTCATCATGCATACGCATATGCAATACAGCGGGGAAGCGCTTTTCAGTTTTTTGTTCCCAGGCTACTTCAATATACCTGCTGGGGTCGTGACCGTGGGATGTTACATTGTAGCAGTCCTTCCTGTGAATTGAAACGCCTCTGCCCCTGGTTATAAACCCAATAATGGGGTCGTAAGGAATGGGGTTGCAGCAGCCCGCGAATCTGACAAGCATATTCCTTTCACCTTTTACTACAACTCCGCCGGAGCTTGAAGAGTCAGTTGGCTTTGACGGCTTAGTGTATTCTTTGGTGAATTCTTCGTTTCCTGTGAGGCCTGCTGTATCATCGGGCTTATTGTCTTTATTGTATTCAGCTAAAAGTTTTTGATAAACCTGCGTAGTTGCAAGTTCGCCGTAACCTATAGCGGCAAGTACATCATCAAATTTTTTATAATACAGCCTCTCGCAAAGCTTGTCGATGTATTCGTTTTTAGTTAATCTTGAAAGGGGGACTAATCCTTTTTTTGCCGCTTCCTCCAGCATTGTTTTGCCTTTTATTATGTTGTCCTCTTTGCCTTCTTTTTTAAGGTATGATTTTATTTTCGATCTCGCCTGAGGAGTTTTGGCTATTTTTATCCAGTCCATACTGGGGCCGTTTGAATTGTTTGATGTAACAATTTCAACAATATCACCGGTCTGCAGGACGGTGTCTATGCCCACCATTTTGTTGTTTATTTTGGCACCTACGCATTTGTTGCCCACAGCGCTGTGCACTTTGTACGCAAAGTCAATAGGCGTAGAACCTACTGGCAGATTATATACATCACCTTTAGGGGAGAAAACATATACGGTTTCCTGCACCAAATCAACTTTCAGAGTGTTTACAAACTCCATGGCGTTTGAAGAGGTGTCTTTAAGCTCCAAAATCTGCGAACGAAAGTTGGACAGTTCTTCGTCAATACCGCTTTTATCGGATTTTTTTTCTTTGTAAAGCCAATGAGCCGCAATACCGTATTCAGCAATTTTGTGCATTTTTTCCGTTCGTATCTGCACCTCAAAAGCCACTCCGTGCTCACCCATCAATGTAGTGTGTATTGACTGATACAAGTTAGCTTTTGGCATTGCAATGTAGTCTTTAAACCTTCCGGGGATAGGGGTCCATATGGTGTGCACTACTCCAAGGGCGCCATAGCAGCTTTTTAAGTCATCCACTATTATGCGTATTGCGGTAAGGTCGTATATTTCTTCAAATGGTTTGTTCTGTGCCTGCATTTTCCTGTAAATGCTGTAAAAGTGTTTTGGCCTTCCCTCAATAGTGCCGGATATACCATGCTCTTTAAGAGCTTCTGTCAGCATGTCAATTTTTTTGTTTACAATTTCTTCTCGCTGCTGGCGCCTCATAGCCACTTTTTTGGCAAGCCTTTGGTATTCATCCTTGTGGGAATAGGAAAAAGACAGGTCTTCAAGTTCCCATTTTATTTTTGACATTCCAAGGCGGTGCGCCAAAGGAGCATAGATATCCAGGGTTTCTTTGCAGACTTCCAATATTTTTTCCTGAGGCCTGTACTGCAGGGTGCGCATGTTGTGGAGGCGGTCGGCCAGCTTAATGAATATTACACGAATGTCCTGCGCCATGGCCAGCATCATGTTTCGCGTATTTTCCGCCTGGGCTTCTTCTCTGCTGGCGAACTTAACTTTGTCCAGTTTGGTTACGCCCATTACTAAATCGGCAATTTTCTTACTGAAATTTTTTTCTATATCTTCATACGTATATCCGCAGTCTTCCACCACGTCATGCAGGTAGCCGGCAGCGACAGTTTCATCGTCAAGCCCCAGCTCAATTAAAATTTTAGCTACATGTTCAGGGTGCACAAAATAAGGGTCGCCGCTTTCTCTAAACTGCCCTTCGTGAGCTGCCTTGGCGAATTCACGTGCTTTGGTGACGATATCAGGTTTAATATCGTTTTTGTTTTCTTGTTCTGTAGTATTCATTAATTTTACACACCCTATGAAAACAGTTTAAATGCTCTTGATTTTTGGATATCTTTTTCTGTCTGAGCATTCACAGTATACTCACCATTTTCTCTTTTTAAAAGTCCTGTTTCTGTAAAGATATTTATAGCAATCAGCATTTCGCTGCGCTTTATTTTCAATGATTGGCAATCATCAAGCAGACTAATCATAGGGTTTTTATTTACGGCTTTTCTTATTGCGCTGTATATTATCCTTAATCTGTCTATTGTAATCAGACTGCCTTTATATATGTTATTCATTATAACCATTTGTATATCATGATGCAATGACTTTGCCAAACTTTCGTAGACCTGCACATGATTATAGCTGCTTATATAGTAAATATCGCTATACCATTTCGATTGGATTTTTTCAAACTCCGGTGCAAGCAGCAGTGTGTTTTTTCCCATGGTGGAATTGTCCGGGATTTTTGTGGAAATGTTTAAATTTTTAATTACGTCATACCCCAAGTTGTTTAAAAGGTTTTTAGCGCTTGTAATGTCTTCAATAATTATAAGAGTTGAGTAATCGCCGGCGGAAATGGAACTTAAAATATCATTAAAATCAGCTGCCCTATATTCAGGACTTTTTCCATCTGAAAGTTTTGCCTGTATGCTTGAACTGGTAAAATCCTCATGTATCTTGCTTATATATCTTTCGTAATCAGCTCCGTTTTCAAATCCGCTTTTTACAGCCTGCGTAATGCACTGCACAGATGAATACCCGTTCCAGACGTTTTCGGACGGCTCGATAACAATATCGCATGCCATATCTCCCCTTACCAAAGCGTCAGGCAAAGACGCGAAAAACCCGGTACATTTTATGCTGCCGGTTTCATCTTTCATAACTGCACTGTAGTGGCTGCCGTCGCTGCCCATAGTTTTGTAATCCGATACCATAAGATTTTTTAACAATATGCTTACAGGGGGGTTATCCTGGCCGAAGGGCTTCATGTAGGAAAGCTCATTTATTAAATTTAGGTTAATGTCATTTGATGTGCACATCGCGTCATAATATATTGTGCTATCAAATAAAGAACTGTCAAACTTTCTTATTTCATCCTGGAACCTTTTTTTAAATTCGTCAAATTTTCCATCGTTCAAAGTGATGCCGGCTGCCTTTGAGTGTCCGCCGAACGACTTGAAAAGACCGTTCATTTCATATAGAACGTCGAATATGTTTATGCCGTCAACGCTTCTCAATGAGCCTTTTACGTCGCCTTCTGATTCCGCAAGCAAAGCGACAGGCCTGCCGAATGAGTTCATCAATTTGGAGGCGGCTATGCCGATTACGCCAACCGGCCAATCCGGATTATACAAAACTATACATCTTTGATTTTGTATTTCTTCTGCTGTTAGCATATTTAGTGCTTGGTTATAAACATTTTTTTGTATTTGTTTTCTTTCTTCATTCTGAGATATCATCATAAGAGAGTCGCTTAAAGGGTCTGATGAATTTCCCGACAAAAGCTCAACCCCTATGTGGGCGGTTGATATTCTGCCGGCGGCGTTTATAATGGGGCCGATTTTAAAGGCAATATCTTCTGCGTCTATTGTTTCTTTTTTTGCGGCCGCAGCAATTAATGTTTTTATTTCCAGGCTGGGTTTGTTGTTTATGATTTCAAGGCCCTTGTTTACTATATGCTTGTTTTCGCCGTAAAGCGGCATCATGTCGGAAATTGTAGCAATGGCTGCAAGCTCCATACCTTCATTGAAGGCGCTGCCTCCGCCCATAGCCTGGCAAAGCTTCATTGCCACTGCCGCGCCGCAAAGGTTTTCCTGGCCGTTGGCGCAGCCTAGTTTGGGATTGACCAGAATGCAGTCCGGCAAATCAGGAGGGCAGTTATGATGGTCTGTTACTATGACGTCCAAGCCGATGGATTTGGCGTGGGAAACTTCTTCGATGTTTGAAATGCCGCAGTCTACTGTGATAAGCAATTCAGTGCCTCTGTTTTGTATTTTGTCTATGGCGTCTCTGTTAAGCCCGTAGCCTTCGCCTTCTCTGTCGGGAACGTAATAGCTTATATTGGTGAAATTAAGTTCTTTGAATTTTTTTAAAAATATTGAGCAGCCGCATACTCCGTCAGCGTCATAATCGCTGTATATGGTGATGTGCTCTTTGCGGGCTATTGCCTGTTGTATTCTGTCGCAAGCTTCTGATATGCCCGCGATATCATACGAATTGGAGAAAAAAACTCCGTTTAGGCCTAGATACTCTTTTGCTTTATCGGCATCTTTGTATCCACGCATAAAAAGAATTTGAGAGGCTGTTTTGCTAATAGATAATTTATCGGAAAGAACATTAATGGCTTTTTCGTCAAAATTTAAATTATTTCGGGGTTT
>CAZDZB010000020.1:13145-23202 GCA_964509795.1 uncultured Christensenellaceae bacterium
ACTGATGATGAACCTGCAAACTGAGCGTCAGAGTGCATGCGCCCCATGGTATCGGTCATGCCGTATGATGCCGGGCCGGCAGCCATATTGTCCGGGTGCAGTGTGCGCCCTGTGCCGCCGCCTGAGGCTACTGAAAAGTATTTTTTGCCCTTTTCAACACATTCTTTTTTGTATGTGCCTGCAACGGGGTGCTGGAACCTTGTCGGATTGGTTGAGTTGCCTGTTATTGATACGTCAACGTCTTCCAAGGCCATAATTGCAACGCCTTCGCGAACGTCGTCCGCGCCGTAGCAGCGCACATTTGCGCGTTCCCCTTTAGAATAAGCTTTTGATTTGACCACTTTTAATTCACTTGTATAGTAATCAAACTCTGTTTGCACATATGTAAAGCCGTTGATTCGGCTTATAATGTATGCTGCATCTTTGCCAAGGCCGTTTAAAATGACCTGCAAAGGTTCTTTACGTACCTTATTTGCTGTTCTCGCTATTCCGATTGCGCCCTCTGCCGCAGCGAATGATTCGTGTCCGGCTAAAAAGCAAAAACATTTAGTTTCTTCGCGCAAAAGCATTGCGGCCAGGTTTCCGTGTCCTAAGCCAACCTTACGAGTTTGAGCGACAGAGCCGGGAATGCAGAAAGCCTGAAGCCCTTCGCCAATGGCCTCTGCTGCTTCAGCAGCAGTTTTAACACCTTTTTTATATGCAATGCCTGCACCTAATGTGTAGGCCCATACTGCGTTTTCAAATGCAATAGGCTGCACCTCCCTGACGATTTTTTCGACATCTATTCCTTTTTCGATGCAGTAATTTTTCACTGAATCCAAATCAGAAAAATCATACTGGGAAAGGACAGTATTTATTTTTTCTATACGCCTGTCATAACCTTCAAATGTTGCCATGTTAATATCCTCCTTACGCATGCCTTGGGTCGATTGTTTTTACGGCTTCTGTAAAGCGGCCGTACGTGCCGATGTTGCTTTCAAAGGCTTCTTTGTGGCTTTTGCCTGCCTTTATAGCGTCCATCATTTTTCCTAAGTGCACGAATTTGTAACCGATTACTTCGTCGTCATCATCTAAACCCAGTTCCATTATGTAGCCTTCTGCCAGGTCAAGATAGCGCACACCTTTAGCTTTTGTTCCATAAGTTGTCCCTACCTGTGAGCGAAGGCCTTTGCCCAGGTCTTCAAGCCCTGCGCCTATTGGCAGGCCGCCTTCTGAAAAGGCTGACTGTGAACGGCCGTAAGCAATTTGAAGGAAAAGTTCCCTCATAGCTGTGTTGATAGCGTCACAAACCAAATCGGTATTCATAGCTTCAAGGGGTGTCTTGCCCGGCAGAATTTCGGCGGCCATGGCAGCGGAATGGGTCATGCCTGTGCAGCCCAATGTTTCAACCAAGGCTTCCTCTATGATGCCTTCCTTGATGTTGAGAGTCAGTTTGCATGCCCCCTGCTGAGGCGCGCACCAGCCGACTCCATGAGTAAACCCTGAAATGTCGGTGATTTGCTTGGCTTTCACCCATTTGCCTTCTTCGGGAATGGGCGCCGGGCCGTGCTTCGGGCCCTTTGCTATGCAAACCATTTCCTCGACTTCTCTTGAGTATTGCATAATATATCCTCCTAAAATATTTATAAGCTAATTTAAATATATGGCATTGTTTTTATTACAATGCCAAATGCAATAGAGTATACCATATTTTGTTTTGAAATAAAATATGAGCTTCTAATGCAAAACAAAATTAATACGGAAAACAAATTCACTGTATTAATTTCTACTATTATTAATTTTTAGGCTACCTTCAGTTTTACGGCTGATTCACTACCTTTGAGTTAAAAGGAACTAATGAAAGCTGCGCGAATTTATAATGCTGTTTTCCAAAAGGTATGCCGATGATTGTTATGAAAAACAATGTGCCGATGATTGCGTGAAAAGCGGCAAATTCCCATCCGAAGAAAATTATCCACAGGATGTCTCCTACGACTCTTCCTGCTCCGACTTTTCCGATGATGACGTCTTTTTTAAACGGCCACACAACATATCCGGCAATTTTCATGCACTGTATCCCAAAAGGAATACCTATGATTGTTACACAAAGAATTATTCCGGCCAGCATCCATAAAAACCAGGAAATCAAACCGCCGCACAAAAACCAAATAATATTTCCTATTGTTTTCAAAAAAACACCTCTTAAAATATATTTATTAAATTAGGCAAATATACCTATAAACGTAACATGTTTAAAAACAAGTTAACATATTATATCATAATGTTTATAAAATGAAAATATGTAATTAAAGCACATGTTATTAAAACAAAGAAGAGATTTTGCTTATTGAAAAATAAGCATATAAAATGTATAATCAAATTTATGGATAAAACCGTTTATTTGCTAAAGTTTTTATGGTATATATTAAAATACCTTATAATTGGACTTCTTGCCGTCGCCTTTATGATAGTCGGTTTTTTAGTGGCGAAAGAGACGGCGAATGTATATGTAATTGCAGCAGAGGGAATGGAAGCGAGAGCGGGAGTAATATTGAACCTGACCGAGCTAAGTGAACTTGACAAATACTTTATAGAAAATTACGCAGCTAATGACTTTGAATTAGCAACAAATAAATATGATAATTTCTTCATAAGGGACTTTGAATATAAATTAAAGATTGAAAGCTTGTGGGCCAATCCATGGGGAAACAGCGCCTATGTTAAGGCTATTGAGACAGTGCCGAAAATAGACGGTGAATACCCAGTGGAAAATGAAGACGACATTGCGCTTGAGATGCCTGAATGGGAAAGCGAAAGGTATGCAATCACTCTTGTGAAAATTGACGACGCATGGTACATCAGCCAGATAGTTGAATTAGAAAGCATTGATGATGCTTCAAGCGCAGATTAGAAATACGTTTTGCAATATGAACAGCATTTTCAAGCCTATCTCGCAACTAAAAGATAAATTAATAGCTTTTGCCCCGATGGCGGGAGTGAGCGATGCACCTTACAGAGGCATATGCTCTGATTATGGTGCACAGATAACATACACTGAAATGGTCAGCGCCCTAGGCATAAAATATAACCCTGAAAGATGCGAAGAAATAAGAATGCGCAGCCCTAAAGAGAAAACATGTGGAATGCAGCTTTTTGGAGACGACCCTAAAATAATGGCAAAAATAGCAAAGGAATACCATGAGACGTATGATTTTATTGACGTTAATATGGGTTGCCCGGCACCAAAAATAGTAAGAAACAACCAGGGGTCGGCGCTTATGAAGAATCCGGATTTGGCAGCAGACATAATAAAGGCGATGACAGATGCAATTGAAAAGCCTGTAACTGTGAAAATACGCAGCGGATGGAGCGAAGGCTCAATAAACGCAGTGGAGTTTGCAAAAAGGCTGGAGGAGGCAGGGGCCGCCTGCATATCAGTGCACGGGAGACACAGGCAGCAGTTTTATTCAGGCAAAGCGGATTTAAATATTATAAAGCAGGTTAAGTCCGAGCTTAAAATCCCTGTAATAGGCAACGGAGATATTTTTGCCGCGCAGGATGCCGTTAACATGGTAAAAAAAACAAATTGTGACGGCATAATGGCGGCCAGAGGCGCACAGGGGAACCCTTTTATATTTCAGCAGATATCAGATTTATTCAACGGAAGGCCAGAAACTAATTTTACACTGGAAGACAGAACGAAAATTATTATAGAACACGCTCAGGCACTTAGAGAAATTTTCGGTGAAAAGATGATGGCTCTTAAGATGAGGAAGCACCTGTGCTGGTATTCAAAGGGATTAAAAAAAGCAGCAGACCTCAAAAAACATGCAATCAAAGTTGAAAATTTTGAGGATATAATTCAATTCTGTGAAGTGATGAAAAGCGAAAATTCAATGCAGCAAATATAAAGTTGAACAGCGTTTGTCGCCGATTAGTCACTAGTGTTAAATATATCTGATTTAATTATCTAGTGCTTTTCAAAAAACACGAATTAGTATATAATACCCTTATCAGAAGAATAAAAGGAGGATGGGCATGTTAGAAGTAATTTATGGAAAACGTGGTTCAGGAAAGACAAAGACATTGATAACAGCAGCGAACACTGCATTAGAGGATTGTTCAGGAGATGTAGTGTACATAGATGATGACAACAGATGTATTTTGGATTTGAATCACGATATTAGGTTTATGAATGCGAACGAATATGACATCATGACAACAACAGGTCTAAGAGGGTTTATTTGCGGAGTTCTGGCCTCCGATTACGATATTAAGGAAATATTTATTGACGGGTTTCCCAAAATAGTGGGATGCGAAAAAGCTGAAGAATTGGAAGAAACAATCAAAAAGATTGATGAAATAGGGAAAAAACACAATATAAAAATCACGGTATCGATAAGCGGAGAAAAAGGCTTGGAACCGGATTTTATTAAGGAATATATAAAATAAGAGGTAACAAATGAAATTCTTAAGCACTCGTGGGAATGCTTATACTCAAAAGTCATATTCCGCCATCACCAAAGGATTAGCAGATGATGGCGGTCTTTTTCTACCGGAGGATATTCCCTGCATAGACATAAAAGAAATGTACAAAAAGAACTTGAGCTATAAGGAAACTGCATTTGAAATTCTTAATGTGTTTTTGTCAGATTACGGAGAAAGCACATTGAAGAGATGTATTTCGGACGCTTACAGCAAATCTTTTGACAGTGCGGATATTACTCCGGTGGTTAAGCTGGATGATGCAAATTATGTTCTTGAACTATGGCATGGGCCTACTGCCGCCTTCAAAGACGTCGCGCTGCAACTGCTGCCTCATCTTTTAGCAGAAGGCAAAAAAATGATGAATGACAGCGATGAAACAATAATACTTGTGGCTACATCAGGAGACACAGGCAAAGCAGCCCTTGCAGGATTTATGGATGTTGAAGGAACCAGAGTGCTGTGCTTTTACCCAAAAGACGGGGTTGCACAGCTGCAGGAAATACAAATGAACACACAAAAAGGAAGCAATCTGCATGTTGTATCCGTGTCTGGCAATTTTGATGACACCCAGACGGGTGTAAAAAACATTTTTAATGATGGCAAATGGGTGCAAAAACTCAAAGAAAAAAACATGAGTTTTTCATCCGCCAACTCTATAAATTTCGGCAGGCTCTGTCCGCAGATAGTTTACTATTTCAGCGCTTATTTTCAATTAGTGAAAAAAAATGAAATTAGTTTAGGAGAAAAAATCGATGTGGTAGTGCCCACAGGTAATTTTGGTAACATTCTGGCGGGGTGGTATGCCAAAAAAATGGGGCTGCCCATAGATAACTTAATTTGCGCAAGCAACAAAAATAATGTTTTAGTTCAGTTTTTGCAGGCAGGAACATATGACACCAATAGGGAATTTCATAAAACCATGTCTCCTTCAATGGATATATTAATATCGTCAAATTTGGAAAGGCTATTATATGAAGCCAGCGGAAAAGACGCGGAACTTATTAACTCATTAATGGAGAGCTTAAAAAGCGAAGGTAAATATAAACTGCCCAAAAAAGTTTTGAAAAACATAAAAAAGGATTTTTCGGGCGGATTTGCTGCGGAGCAGGAAACCGAGAATGCTTTAAAAACAGCATGGGATAAATACGGCTACCTCATGGATACTCATACAGCTGTCGCTTACTCGGTAAGCAGGCAGCACAAAAGGAGCAAAAACAAAAAACTTATATTGTCTACCGCCAGCCCGTATAAATTTCCGGAGAGCGTGCTAAGAGCATTAGGAGAAAAACCGAGCGGTGACAGCTTTGAAAACATTGTTCTTCTTGAGAAAGCCACTAAAACAAACGCCCCGGAATCCATAAGCTCCCTAAAAGAAGCTGAAACTCTGCACAAAAAAAGCGTGAGCATTGATGGGATGGGCACAGCGCTGGACATGGTAATAAACAGGTGAGCATGAACATAAAAAAAAGCGATGGGGAATACATAATCACGGGCATAGGAGACTTTGACAGTGATACGATTTTTGACTGCGGGCAGTGTTTCAGGTGGGAAAAGAAAGATAATTACTGGCACGGGATATCGCTGAACAAAACGGCGAAAGTGAAAACCATTGAAGATGGAATAAAATTAGCATGCAAAGACGAAGACCTTGATTATTGGATTGATTTTTTAGACCTTAAATATAATTACAATTCAGCAAAAGATGATTTGCTCAAGGATTCAGATATCGCTCCAATGGTAACTCTGCTTCCCGGAATGAGGTTTTTAAACCAGGATTTTTACGAATGCCTTATGCATTTTATAATATCATCTAATAATAATATTAAAAGAATAAAATCAATCATAAATAAAATATCATATGAATACGGAGATAAATGCGGAGATTTCCACACTTTTCCTAAAGCAGAAGTTTTAGCCCAATGCACGTCTGAGGATATGATGAAATGCGGCGCGGGCTACAGAGCCCCCTACATTGTAGAGACAGCGAGAATGATAACCCAGGGATATGACTATACGCCGCTTTACAGTGTAAATTTGGATGAAGCAAGAAAAGAACTCACAGTGTTTAAGGGAGTGGGCATAAAGGTGGCGGATTGCGTGCTGCTATTTTCGCTTAAAAGAAAAGACGCCTTTCCTGTTGACACATGGATAAGGAAAGTTATGCAAAGCCTATACAATGATCTCACATTAACAGATAATAAAATAAGACTATTAGCTCATGAAAGGTTTGGCGGCAATTCAGGCCTTGCAAACCAGTATTTATTTCATATTAACAGAGCGGGCCTATAATCGTTTTATAATTACTTCCTCAACTGACAATTTGGGAACATGCAATACTTTATCATCATCAAGGTAATATTTTATATCGCCTTCTTTTACCTGTTCTGTGACAGGGCTTTCCGCGGGGTAGCCTATAGCCAGCAGGGAATCAAGAGAGTAATTGCCTGGGATATTACATATATCAATTATTTCATTTCTGTCGATTGCGCCCATCCAGCATGTGCCAAGTCCTTCATACTGTGCCATAAGCTGTATGGCGTGGCTGGCGGCGCCGATATCCCACCGGGGAGCGGAGGAGAGATTTTTGTCATATAAAAACAGAATATATGCACTAGGCCTTTCATCAAAGCTTGGAGAGTGGGCGCCCTTTAAGTATCCGGCCCAGCGGACATGAGGAAAAATCAGGTCCGTAATGCTGCCGTCGCATGCTATGTAATACCTGAGAGGCTGCATATTCATGGCGCTTGCCGAGAGCCGGGCGTAGCTTACAAATTTTTTCAGAAGCTCACAATCCACGGATTTATCGGTAAATTTTCTTATTGACCTTCTTTGCTTTTGCAATTCATATATATTCATAAAACACCTCTTTTTTAACTGATGAGTAACTGCGTACAATTGCTTTTGATTAGATTATAGCAAAATCACACCAAAACATGCAAAAAAAATAAACATTAATTGACTATAGTATATCAACCTAGTATAATAGTTCAGTAAGTCAACTTTGGAGGTTAAAGTGATGACAAAGCGTAAAAGTATAATATCATTAATTATTATATTTATTTTAATAGTAGCATTTGGGTATTGGGGCATATTTGGTGCAGAAATAGGCAAATATGACTTAAAGTCCTTAGGAAGCACAATCAAGCAGGGACTTGATTTAAGGGGCGGTGTTTACGCTCTTTACCAGGCGGAAAAGCCGGATGATATGGACAGCAGTGAATTTGCTGCAAAAATGTCAGCCGCTATTGACATATTAAGGACGAGGCTTGACAGCCAGGGTTATACGGAAGCTACTATCGCAAGAGAGGGATTTGACAACAACAGGCTTCGCATAGAAATACCTGATGTTGACGACGCAAATGAAGTCTTGACAATAATAGGCCAGCCTGCGCTATTGCAGTTCATAGATCCGAATGGTGAAGTGATAATGGAAGGCGACGCAGTTTCCTCTGCAAACGCTGGATATTTGGACGGCAGCGGCAATCAGGCAGTTGTATTCTTTGAATTGAATACAGAAGGCGCAACAGCGTTTGCTAACGCAACAACTGAGTTTGTTGGTCAAGTAATCAATATCGTACTTGACGGCGAAGTAATATCAGATCCTATTGTTGAATCTGCCATCTTAGGGGGCAGCGGATATATTGAAGGCATCGGCGACATAGAAAGCGCGAAAGAACTGGCAATGCTCATTGAATCCGGTGCGCTGCCTTTGGAATTCACTCAGCTTACTATAAAAACCATATCAGCCACATTGGGCGTTAATGCTCTTGATACAAGCCTGCTTGCCGGATTAATAGGAATAATAGCACTGTTTATATTCTTAATTATATTCTACAGGCTCTCAGGATTTGTTGCAGATATTACATTGAGCATATATTTGCTGATAGTTGTATATATTATAGCGCTGGCGGGAATCCAGCTTACTCTTCCGGGAATTGCTGGTATTATA
Organism: uncultured Christensenellaceae bacterium; assembly: GCA_964509795.1. GTDB lineage: Bacteria > Bacillota > Clostridia > Christensenellales > UMGS416 > JAFGUF01. Next base: position 21,562 of record CAZDZB010000020.1, read on the forward strand.
CTTGGTGTAGGTATGGCAGTTGACGCGAATGTTATTATTTTCGAAAGAATAAAAGAGGAAGTAAGGTCAGGCAAATCATTTAGAAGCGCTGTAGAGTTTGGATATAAAAAAGCAATACTTACTATACTGGATGCTAATATTACGACATTAATTGCAGCTGTCGTATTGATGTTTTTCGGAACAGGACAGATTAAAGGATTTGCGTATACATTAGCGATTGGTATTGCGGTATCGGTATTCACAGCTTTGATTATTTCAAAATGGTTGCTGCGCTGCCTGATAGCGCTTAACATAAAGCAGACAAAGTATTACTTCTCAGGAGCTGATCCGGAGAAACAATCAGCAGTAAGAAACATCAAGGTAATGAAAAACGCAAAACTCTTTGCTTCTGCTTCCGGGCTTATTATTATAGCAGGGTTGGTAATTTTATTATTAACAGGCTTTAATTTAGGAGTAGATTTCACTGGTGGTACTATTTTGACTATTGAAGTGGGGCAGGAATTTGAAACAACTGAAGTTGAAGCAATAGTCGGCGAATATGCTGCTGAATATAATGTTGTGGACTATAGTGTGGCCGCCAGCGGAGAGATAGGCGAAGCCAACACTAAAGCTATAATAAAACTCCAAGACAAAGACGCGGACGCAGAACAGCAGAACACTTTGCGCCAGATTATAGTTGACGAAATATCAGCCCAATACCCTTCGGCGGAGCTTGAGTCTCAGGACAGGGTAGGCCCAATCGCAGGCCAGGAACTGACGAGAAACGCTTTTATATCTGTTCTCATTGCGTGTGTATTCATGCTTGTATATATATGGTTTAGGTTTGAGATGCTTTCGGGAATTGCAGCACTTGTAGCTTTGCTTCACGACGTTGCCATTATGTCAGCAGTTGTATTGATTTTAGGAGTTCAGGTTAACTCAGCATTCATTGCCGCTATACTGACCATTGTAGGTTATTCAATCAATGATACAATAGTTGTGTTTGACAGAATCAGAGAAAACGGAAAAAGGATGAAGGGCGCTTCATTGAGAGGGCCATTGGTAGACAAATCAGTAAGCGAGACTATTGTAAGGTCGTTAAACACTTCAATTACGACATTGTTTACAATAACTGCCCTATATATTCTAGGCGTTGCATCAATTAAAGAGTTCGCACTTCCGTTAATAGTTGGTATAATCAGCGGAACATATTCATCTATATTTATAGCCGCTCCGTTCTGGGTATGGGTACATAAATTAGACGATAAAAGGAAAAGAAAATACAAAGCTTAAAAAGAAGAAGAAAAACATAAAAAAGGACAAAACTAAAGAGTTTGTCCTTTTTTTATATTGTGTTTAGTCATATGAAGTTAATAAAAAAACAAAAATTACAATTATGAACTTTTTTCATTTTCTTGGTAACAAAATTCATAATATTAGAATTTATTACCAGAAGAAATGAAAAATTGCTTGCATTTTGCTTAAATATATAGTATATTTTAATTACTACTTGTATGTTTTGTGCTGGAATGAGTTCCAGCGCAAGCTATCCTTTCCATACCCTTTTGGCCATTTAAGCAATGGCCTCTTTTTTTGCGATTATTCTCCTTTCAACATGGACAAGCCTATCCGATTCCGTTTTTTATCGACAGAAGCTACAGT
>CAZDZB010000021.1:0-22773 GCA_964509795.1 uncultured Christensenellaceae bacterium
GGGGTGGCGGCAGTATGCAAGGAGATACAAAAAGACAAGGATAAAAGCTACACCTTGACAAGACGGTGGAACACAGTTGCGGTCATTACAGACGGCACTGCTGTGCTTGGTTTAGGCGACATAGGCCCATTGGCCGGTATGCCTGTAATGGAAGGTAAATGTGTGCTTTTTAAGGAGTTTGGGAGAGTGGATGCTATGCCATTATGTCTTAACACCAAAGATACAGATGAGATTGTTAACACAATTTATAACATTTCCGGCAGTTTCGGAGGAATAAATCTGGAAGACATAAGCGCTCCCAGGTGCTTTGAAATTGAGCAAAGGCTAAAGCAAATGTGCGATATCCCCGTTTTTCACGACGATCAGCACGGGACCGCAATAGTTGTGCTTGCTGCTTTAATTAATGCGTTGAAAGTTGTAAAAAAGAAAAAGAATGATTTGAAGATTGTAGTTGCAGGTGCGGGGGCGGCAGGAACGGCCATTACAAATATACTGTTGTCATACGGCGTTAAAAACATTATTGTATGCGATTTGCAAGGAGCCATATACAAAGGTAAAGAGGGGCTTTCTCAGGCACACGAAAATCTGGCTGAATTGACAAACCCAAACATTGAAAAGGGTAACCTGGCTGATGTCATTTGCGGAGCTGATGTATTTATTGGCGTTGCAAGGGGCGGAATTGTAAGTGAAGATATGATAAAATCCATGGCCGAGAGTGCTATTTGCTTTGCAATGAGCAACCCGGAGCCGGAAATAATGCCGGATGAGGCTAAAAAGGCAGGCGCCGCAATTGCCGGAACCGGAAGAAGCGACTACAATAACCAGATTAATAATGTTCTGGCGTTCCCGGGTGTTTTCAGAGGAGCTTTGGACGTAAGAGCCGAATCAATAAACATAGAAATGAAAATCGCAGCAGCAAATGCTATTGCAGATTTAGTATCTGACGAAGAATTATGCAGTGAATTTATATTGCCTAACGCTTTTGATGAAAGGGTGGGGAAGGCCGTAGCTGAAGCCGTGGCAGAGGCTGCCTGCAGAACGAATGTAAACCGCATTTAGGAAAGCAGCACAGCAGTAAGCGGGAAGACAATAAAAAGGTATACAATAGTTGTATATAAAAACGCGCTGACAGCCACATTTTCATCCAGCTTTGTCAGCTTTGATACTATTACTGCGTCAATGGCGACAGGCATTGTATGGACAATTATAAATGTTATAGACATCAGCCTGTCCGGAATAAATAATGCGGCCATTATGGCGGCAAAAGCGGGCATAATCAAAAACTTAACAAATCCCATGTCAAGCACTTTTTTAAGATGTTTTTTTACATATTTAAAGTTTATAGTAGCCCCTACAGGAATAAGAATAAGCCATGCCATTCCTTTAATTAATGGGTCAATAACAGGTGTAATAAATTCGGGGCGTTCTCCTGCGAACATATTAAACAGGATTCCTATCAGTATTCCCAATATAGGAAGATTAGTCTTGGCAAAAAGAATGGACTTGATAGTGGGCTTTTCTGCGCTGTCATTGCTGAAGTAATTTGCCATAGGGAACGCTACCAAATAGTTATTTATAGGAGCAAACAAATTGACGAGGTAAACATAGGCATATCCTACTTCACCGAAAATGATATATGCAACCAGCCCTCCGACTGCCCCCCTGTTATTGAGCATACTGGAGATAAGATAGCTGCCTTTCTGACGGGAGTCAGTGTATTTTTTTCTGCTGAACAAGTATCCGAATCCCAAATATAAGAGGGGAGTAAAGAGCCCCAAAACAGGAAGAAGAAGTACGCTTTTGTCCAGCTTCATAGCCCAGAATATTAAAATCATTGAAACGGGCTGAACAAACATGATGTTTATGTACAGTAGGATATCAAGTTTTTCTTTGGAAAGTTTCAGCAGGGTTTTTATTGCGTACCCCAGTATAATGGGAAGAATAACACTTATGAAGAAGTTTGCCATTTTTTCAAATATAGGATTCATGTTTTCCTCCATGTTGTACTTAAGGAAATATTATACACTAAAACCAGCGATTTGTCCTCAAAACTTTATTAGACGCTTTTTGCTCACTCTGATATAATAAAAGCAAGGTGGTTGAATGAACAGAGAAAACAAAATATATTTGATTAAAGGCAAAGACATAATTAAAATGACTTTAGATATATTGGAGTCTATGGGCCCGGATATCGGCAAAGATAAAAGCAAGCTTATCGGAATAAAGCCAAATCTTGTGTGTGCATCAAGGGCTTCACAGGGAGCGACGACTCATCCTGAAATTGTCGAAGGAATCATTATATACCTAAAAAACAACGGCTATAATAATATTGTTGTAGCGGAAAGCAGCTGGGTGGGGGCAAACACCGAAGATGCAGCTGATTTTTGCGGATACACACAATTGTGTGCAAAGTATGGCATCCAATTTGTTAATATTAAGAACACAAATCCGGTAAAAGCCCAAAAGGATGGCTTTGAATTGTATGTCAGCGAGTATGTTAATAAAATAGGCTATCTTATAAATGTGCCGCTCATAAAGGGGCACTGCCAGACTGATATAACATGCGCCCTTAAGAACATGAAGGGATTAATTCCTGATGCTGAAAAAAGAAGATATCACAGAATTGGGCTTCATCAACCTATTGCATATTTGAATACTGTTATAAAACAGGATTTAATTATTGCGGATGCTATATGCCCCGACCCTTATTTTGAAGAAGGGGGAAGGCCGCATCAGATGGATATGATAGCAGGAGCTTTTGATCCGGTGCTTATGGACAGCTATGCCGCGACGGTTTTAGGCTATGAGCCGTTTGACATTGAATACATTATGCTTGCAAATAATCTTGGTGTAGGAAAAGTAATGGATAAAAAAACTGAAATTATTCATATAGGAGATAAAACAGCAATATCAGAAATATCCCAGCCTGAAAAAAAATATCTTAATTTAATAGAAGAGGATAACGCCTGTTCCGCATGTCACAGTCATTTGGTTGCGGCATTAGAGCAGTTGAAAAAAGAAGGGCTTGTCAACCAATTTGCTGAGAATATATGCATAGGACAAGGATACAGAGGAGAAAAAGGAATGATCGGAGTAGGTGACTGTACTTCGGAATTTTCCTACTGCCGATTGGGATGCCCGCCAAGCAGCGGTGATATTGAGGCATTTTTAAGGGACTTAATAAAACAAGGGAAAATATAGAAAAAACTTTACATAGATTTTACAAAAGAGTTATATATTTTTTTCTAAATGTTAAAAGTATATGTTTTTCTAGTTATATTGTTTTATAACTATATTCTGTATTGAATACCCAGGCCAATGGTGCTATACTACAATATGTAGAAAATATATGAGAGAGGTATACCATGAAAAAGATTTTGGCGATTGTTTTGGTTTTGGCCTTTGCAGTAGCAGGCTTTGCAGGCTGCACAGACAAAAACAAGATTGACGTTCTTGAAGTTCAATTAATTCCTTCAAGGGACGCATCAGTGCTTGAAGCACAAAGACTACCATTAGAAGAGCTGCTGGAAGAACAGCTTGGCATGGACGTAAACGTAACAATAGCAACAGACTACAATGCACTGATTGAAGCGATGGCTGCCGAGCAGGTTCACGTAGGGCTTTTGGCAACAACAGCTTATGTATTGGCAGCTGACGAAGGCGCTGCAGAAGCAATACTTAAATCATTGCGTTATGACGTTGACGACAACGGCAACAAATTATTGGATCAGCCACTTGTAGGCGGCTACAAATCACAATTAGTTGTTGCAAAAGACAGTGGCATTACATCAGTTGCAGACTTAAAGGGCAAGAAGATAGCTATTTCTTCTTTCACATCAACATCAGGCTTTGTATGGCCCGCAAACTTGCTGGCAGACAATGGTTTGAACCCTGAAACAGATGTTGAGTGGCTGAATGCAGGCGGACATGACAATGCTATTTTAGCTGTATACAACGGCGAAGCAGACGCAGCATTCACATTTAAAGATGCGCGTACATTGTTTGAAGCAGAAGATTTCTATGCTGACTTAATGGAAAACGTTGTTTTCGTATTAAACACAACAGAAATTCCTAATGACACAATTTCTGTAATACCAAGCCTTGATGACGACCTTAAGCAGGAAATAGCTGATGCATTTATGGCTATCGCTGCAAACGAAGAAGGACTTGAAATTATCAGAGCTATCTATTCACATGAAGGATATGCACCTGTAACAGACGCAGAATATGCACAAGTTAGAGAATATCTTGAAAGACAAGAACAATGGAGCTTTGAATAATTGAAGCTTAGTTTAAATTCTTAAACCTTAAATATGGCTGTTTCTTTTTAAGATGCAGCCATATTGTTTGATTGATTGGAGAAAAAAGTGATTGAGTTTAAAGGTGTGAGCAAAGTGTACCCTAATGGGGTAAGAGCTTTGAATAATGTCAATCTGAAAATTGACCAAGGTGAGTTTGTCGCTATTATCGGGCTTTCAGGAGCAGGCAAATCTACTTTGTTAAGATTAATAAACAAATTGATTGACGCAACTGAGGGTGAAGTGTTTTTTGAAGGTGAATCTGTTACCAAGGCAAAAGGCAGAGAATTAATCAACATCCGCCGCCAGATAGGAATGATTTTCCAAGGGTTTAATATAGTTAAAAGAATGTCCGTGCTTTCAAATGTATTGTCCGGGCGTGTTGCTTATAATCCGACTTGGAAGACCATTCTTGGCATTTTCCCTGAATCTGATAAGCAGATTGCCTACAGGGCATTAAAAAAAGTGGACATTTTAGAGAAAGTCCACAACAGAGCAAGCGATTTATCAGGAGGCCAGCAGCAGCGCGTCGCCATAGCAAGAGCGCTGGCGCAGGAACCTAAGCTGATGCTTGCTGATGAGCCTGTAGCGTCTCTTGACCCTATAACCACAATTCAGGTTATGGACTATCTTAAAAAGATAAACGAGGAAGACGGCATAACAACGGTCGCCAATCTTCACCACGTTGACCTTGCATGGAAATACGCAACAAGGGTAGTGGGCGTGCGCAGCGGAGAAATAATTTATGATGTCCAGATGGAAGGAATAAAAAAGAGCCAGTTCTTCGCGGACTTAGAGCAGGTATACGGCAGGCCGATACACAACGATGAAGTCTTGGGTGATTGATTATGGCACAGGAAAAAATTATAGTTCCAAAGCCCAATAGGGCAAAAAGGAATTTAATTATATTAGGTGTCACAGCTCTTATTTTAGGCAGCGCAATTTTTGCTGGGTTTAATATTTTTGAAGTTATAGCCAACATCAGTAAGGGTGGGAAAATACTGAAAAGGATGTTTGCTCCACCGGATATATCATACATACCAAACATTGTTTCCCCGATGCTTGAGACAATTCGTATGGCACTTGTTGGAACCTTTGTCGGAGCTTTGGTGGCTTTGCCTATTGCTGTGCTTGCCGCTAATAATTTCATTAAATCAAAGTGGCTTCAGACACCATTAAGGTTTATATTGAATATTTTCAGAACTATTCCGGCTCTTGTTCTTGCTTCGTTATTCGTAGCTGTTTTTGGTACAGGGGCGTTTTCGGGAGTTGTTGCCCTGTCGATTTTCACATTCGGTTTAGTATCAAAACTGACATATGAGTCAATTGAAGCAATAGACTACGGACAGGTTGAAGCTCTTATATCATTGGGAGCAAACAAATTGAATATTCTCAGATACGCTATAATGCCCCAGATTCTACCGCAGTATATGTCGTATACTTTGTATGGTTTTGAGGTCAATGTCCGTGCGGCGGCCATTTTAGGGTATGTAGGCGCAGGCGGAATAGGCCAGCTGTTTGAATTCAATCTGGCGTGGAGAAACTTTGACAAAGTTGGAATGATAATAATATTCTCATTTGCAGTTGTTATGATAATTGATCTGGTCAGTGCCAGCATCAGAAAGAGGCTGGTATAATGGAAAAGATTATAGTAAAAAAAGAACGAAACTATTTAAAATCAGGTTTAAGGACTCTTTATTATATTATTGTATTTTCTCTTATCATATGGGGATTCAGCGGAATAGAATATAAGGGAATAATGAAAACTGCCCAGGGAACAATGAAGGCACTGCTGGATGGTTTTATAAACCCTGATTTGACATACGCGCAGAATATGACAAAAGACGGCCTGGGATATGCTGTACTTGAGACAATAGCTATAGCCATCAGCGGTACTTTTGTGTCTGCGATTATTTCAATTCCATTCGCGCTGCTTGCCAGCCAGAATATTGTAGGTTTAAAAGCGTCAAGAGTAGGCAAAGTGATAGTTACTTTAATAAGAAGCTTTCCGGAGCTTATATTAGCCTTGATGTTTATTTCAGTAGTGGGCCCAGGCGCTCCAGCGGGAATACTCGCACTTGGCATTCACTCAATTGGAATGCTCGCTAAGCTTTTCTCCGAGGCGATAGAGAGCATGGATATGGGAGTTAAAGAGGCGCTGGAATCATGCGGAGGGAATTATTTTGAAGTGCTTTTCAGGGCAGTTCTTCCCCAGGTTTCACCTGAGCTTATAAGCTACACCTTATATCGTTTTGAAATCAATATGCGTGCCGCGTCAACGCTGGGCTTGGTAGGAGCGGGCGGTATCGGCGCACCGCTGATATTTGCAATAAGAAACAGAGCGTGGTCAAGAGCGGGAATTATTATTATCGTGCTTATTGTAACTGTTACAATTATTGACCAAATATCAGGACGTATCAGAAAAAGGATTGTATAATGAATATTCTTGTAGTAAACGATGATGGTTATCAGGCAGAAGGAATAAAGATTCTTGTTGAAAGCCTTAAAGAATACGGCAACGTATATGTTATGGCACCTGAAACTGAGCAAAGCGGAGCAAGCCACCGCATTACAGTGCATACATTTGTCAGAATACATGAAAGAGACATATTTGGCACTGATGTAAAGGCTTGGTCAATTGAGGGAACGCCTGCTGACTGCGTTATATTCGCTCTTAAGTATTTAAAGCTGGATATTGACTTGGTAGTGTCGGGGATAAACAACGGGCCAAACCTTGGAACTGACACTATATATTCCGGTACCTTGGCAGGAGCTACGGAGGCTAATGTACACAATATACCGTCAATTGCGTTTTCAGTTGATTTTGGTGGTTTTGAACTGGCAAAAAAGGAGATAGGCCGGATACTGGAACTGCTGATTGATAATAATAGTTACAGTACCGAATACGTGCTGAATGTTAATTTTCCAATGAAAAAATATGAAGATTCAAAGGGTATTATGATAACTGAACAGGGTGTTAGGCTGTACCATCATGATTTTCAAGTAGAAGGGGATAAAATATGGGCAAAAGGGTGGTGGGACGATGCAACGAATGATCCCCAGACAGACGTTTGCGCATATGAAAAAGGATATATATCAATAAGCCCATTGGGGATAAGCCGTGCCCACAAAAAAGGAATAAAACGATTAAAAAAAGCACTTAAGTCAGAAGAGTAATCAATCAAACAAAAGGCTGCCATACGGCAGCCTTTAAAAATATTCATGTATCTAGTTTCTATCCATTATAATTTTGTTTAATGCTTTTCCGGGAGGCACAATGGGCAAAACCATAGTGTCAGTATCAATAAGACACTGTATCAATGCAGGTTTATTCTGTACCAAGGCTTCATTGAGGGCGGTTTTGTATTCTGCCACTGTTGTTACCTTGCGTGTGAAGTAGCCGTAGCAGTCTGCGATACCTGTAAAATTAAGCGGAGGCAGGTCTGTTTTGGACCACCTGCTCTCATAAAACAACGTCTGCCACTGCCTTACCATGCCAAGGGTATTGTTGTCCATAAGAACTGTGATAATAGGCAGGTTATATCTTACGGCCGTTGCCATTTCATTCATATTCATGCGGAAGCTGCCGTCTCCAGTAACGTGAATAACCTTTCCTTCTGGCATGCCAACCTGTGCGCCGATTGCCGCCCCAAGCCCATAACCCATGGTGCCAAGCCCGCCTGATGTCAAAAACTTATTATGTTTTTTGAATTTGTAATATTGAGCAGTCCATATCTGATGCTGCCCAACGTCTGTTACTATGGTTGTGTTTTCGCCCATTACGTCAGCTGTAGCTTCTAGTATCTCCTTCGGGACATGCGTTGCTGAAAGCTGCTCAATGTCTTCTGCTTTCCATTTGTTTACTTCGGCTATCCATTCATGGTGGTCTTTGTCGGGTACTTCCTTGTTAATGTCATTGAGTATCTCTTTGATGTCACCCATGGCATGAACAGTCGTTTCAATGTTTTTATTAATTTCGGCAGCGTCAATATCTATCTGTATGATTTTTGCGTGTTTTGCAAACTCATTTGGATTGCCTGTAACCCTGTCGGAAAACCGTGCACCGCATACTATCAGAAGGTCACAGTGGGTAAAGGCCATATTGCTTGCCTTCGAACCATGCATACCAACCATGCCTGTGGATAGCTCGTCGTCGCTTGGGTACGCGCTTTTGCCCATCAATGACTGGGCGACAGGCGCACCGATTTTTTTTGCGAATGTATATAATTCATCTTCAGCGCCGGAGAGCACAACTCCACCTCCTGCGAAAATCATAGGCTTGTTTGCGTGATTTATAATTTCAATTATGCTGTTTATAGGAAGGTGGGACGCACCCTTGGATACCCTTGATTTTCCCTGTCCTTTATAGTCACATTCTTTTATAAAAGCATCCTTTGTTATGTCAATTAATACAGGGCCGGGGCGTCCTGATTTTGCAAATTCAAAGGCCTCTTCAAACACGTCTTCAATTGACGCAGCGTCTGTAACTCTATAGTTATGCTTAGTGACAGCCATTGTCATTCCGACTATGTCTACTTCCTGAAAGCTGTCTTTTCCAAGCAGCACATTAGGAACGTTCCCGGTGATTGCAACCAAAGGAACTGAATCCATATACGCTGTAGCTATTCCTGTAATAAGATTTGTTGCGCCAGGGCCTGAGGTTGCAACAACCACACCTGTTTTGCCTGTAGCACGGGCATATCCGTCAGCTGCATGGCAGCCGCCCTGTTCATGGGCCGGGACTATAATTTTTATGCCTTTTTCATCATATAGTGAATCAAACAAAGGAATAACAGCGCCTCCGGGGTAGCCGAAGATGGTATCAACATTCTGTTTTTTCAGACATTCAACTACAATCTGTGAACCTGTCATTTTCATATAATATTTCCCCTTTCCATGTTAGTAATTAATTATCGCGCCTTTGTCTGCTGATAATACTAATTTTGAGTAGCGTTTAAGCCAGCCTTTTAATATTTTATCTTCTTTAGGAACAAATGATTCCTTACGTTTTTCTAGTTCCTGGTCAGAAACTTTTAAGTTTATGCTTCTGTTTGGAATATCAATTTCTATTATGTCGCCTTCTTCAACCAATGCTATCAGCCCGCCCGATTTAGCTTCAGGGGATATGTGCCCGATGGAGGCGCCCCTGGTAGCTCCTGAAAATCTCCCATCTGTGATTAAAGCAACATCTTTATCCAATCCCATTCCTGCAACAGCGGAGGTAGGCGAGAGCATCTCGCGCATTCCCGGGCCGCCTGCGGGGCCTTCATAGCGTATGACGACAACATCACCTTTGACGATTTTGCCGCCTGTTATGGCCTTAATGCTGTTTTCTTCGCTGTCAAATACCTTTGCAGGGCCTGAGTGCACCATCATTTCAGGCGCAACTGCTGACTGCTTTACAACGCAGCCGTTTGGCGCTATGTTGCCTCGCAGCACAGCTATGCCGCCTTCTTTTGAATAAGCGCTATCAACGGTTCTTATTACGTTGTCATTTGAAACCTTGGCGGTTTTCACATATTCACCAAGTGGTTTCATTCCGACTGTCATAACATCTGCGTTTAAATATCCGTTTTCATTTAGTCTGTTTAAAAGAGCCTGAATGCCGCCGGCGTAGTATAAATCCGAAATATGCATTTTGCTTGCTGGTGCAAGTTTGCAAAGGTTTGGAGTTTTCTTGCTTATGGCATCCACGGTGTCAAGGCTTAAGCTGATTCCGCATTCATTAGCGATTGCGGGAAGGTGCAGTATTGAATTTGTTGAGCAGCCTAATGCCATGTCAGATGTCAGGGCGTTTTCAAAGGACTTTTCAGTCATTATGTCGCTGGGCAGCAATTGCGCTTCAAAAAGCTTCATAAGCTGCATTCCGCTTTCCTTGGCAAACCTTATACGTTTTGCGTCAACTGCAGGTATTGTGCCGTTCCCTGACAATGCCATGCCCAAAACTTCTGTCAGGCAGTTCATTGAGTTTGCTGTAAACATTCCTGAACATGACCCGCAGCCAGGGCATGCTGAGTTTTCCATTTCACATACATATGATTCATCTACGTTGCCTGATGCATATTTACCCACTGCTTCAAAAACATCATTCAGATTGGTGTCGTTGCCTTTGCTGTCTCTGCCCGGCATCATGGGACCGCCTGAGCATAAAATAGCGGGTCGGTTAATTCTGGCTGCTGCCATAAGCATGCCCGGAACTATTTTGTCGCAGTTTGGTATTAGGGCGATGGCGTCAAACCCGTGTGCCATTACCATTGTCTCCACTGTGTCTGCGACAAGCTCTCGAGAAGCCAAAGAATAATGCATGCCGGCATGTCCCATTGCTATGCCATCACATACGCCTATGGTGTTCATTAAGACGGGCGTGCCGCCTGCCATTCTTACGCCGTCAGCCACGGCCTTTGCTATTTTATCCAGATGTATATGCCCCGGCACTATTTCGCTTCCTGCGTGAATAATGCCGATTAACGGGCGTTCCAGTTCCGCATCTGTGTATCCCATCGCCTTAAACAAAGACCTGTGCGGCGCTTTTTCAATTCCTTTTTTTACGCTGTCACTAATCATGTTACGCCTCCAGATTGTTGATTATTAACTGAGTCATTTCCTTGGTTGAAAGTACTTTTTCGCCTTCCACTGCAATGTCTTTTGTGCGCGCGCCCTGCGCCACGGTTTTGGCAACTGCTTTTTCTATGATGTCGGCTTCCTCTAATAAATCAAGTGAGTATCTAAACATCATGGCAACTGACATTATTGTAGCAATAGGGTTTGCTATTCCCATGCCTGCTATATCAGGAGCAGACCCGTGAACAGGCTCGTACATTCCGACTGTGCCCTCGCCAAGGCTGGCCGATGGCAGCATGCCGATTGAGCCCGTTATCATAGCAGCCTCATCGGACAAAATGTCTCCGAACATGTTTCCTGTTACAATTACGTCAAACTGGGAAGGGTACCTGACCAGCTGCATTGCAGCATTGTCTACATACATATTGCTTTGCTTAACTTCCGGGTAATCTGCCGCAACTTCTTCCACGTATTTGCGCCACACTCTGGATGATTCCAGCACATTTGCTTTGTCCACGCTTACAACGTTTTTATTTCGTTTCATTGCAGCATCAAATGCGATTTTCGCAATTCTTTTTATTTCGTAATCACTGTATCTTAATGTATCGTAACCTGATTTTTCGTCCCGTCCCTTGTCACCAAAATATATACCACCTGTGAGTTCACGCACGACGAGAATGTCAAGCCCGTTCTCTGTAAGCCATGGCTTTAGAGGGCATGCGTCTGCAAGTTCTTTGAAAAGCTGGGCAGGGCGTAGATTTGCAAAAAGCCCTAATGCTGCCCTTAAACCAAGCAGTGCGTTTTCAGGGCGCATATTGCTTGGAAGCTTGTCCCACTTTTCTCCGCCTACAGCGCCCAAGAGAACTGAATCTGATGCTTTGCAGCCGTCAATTGTTTCCTGGGGAAGGGGTTCGTTTTTTTCGTCAATTGCGCATCCGCCCGCAAGATAGTGCTTGAATTCAAATTTAATCGCTCTCTTTTGAGCGATGTGCTCCATTACGTCCATTGCTCCTGCGACAACTTCCGGGCCGATGCCGTCGCCTCCGATTACCGCGATATTATATGTTTTCATTAATCAGCCGCCTTTCTTAATTGAGCCTATTAGGCCCCCGGAATTGATGATATTCTGTAAAAATTCAGGGAAAGGCTGTGTTGAGTATTCTTTGTTTTTAGTTTTGTTTTTTATAATTCCCTTGGATGTATCAACTTCCATTATGTCCCCTTTTTCGGCGTCATTTACTGCGTCTTCACATTCCAGAATTGGGAGGCCTATGTTTATAGCGTTACGGAAAAATATCCTGGCGAAGCTTTTTGCAATAACGCAGCTTACCCCGCTTCCTTTAATTGCTAGGGGAGCGTGCTCTCTGGATGAGCCGCAGCCAAAGTTTATGCCGCCTACGATAATGTCGCCTTCTTTAACTTCTTTAACGAAGCTTTTATCGATGTCTCCCATGCAGTTTTTTGCCAGTTCCAAAGGATCAGCTGTTGTCAGAAACTGCGCAGGGATAATAACATCTGTATCTATATGGTCTCCGTATTTAAATACTTTGCCTTCTAATTTCATATTTATTTTCCTTTCCTTACACCTTATCCGGTGTTGTTATGTATCCCGCTATTGCGCTTGCTGCGGCAACTGCCGGGCTTGCAAGGTATACTTTTGACTCGACGTGCCCCATGCGTCCTACGAAGTTACGGTTTGTAGTGGACACTGCCACCTCTCCTGCCGCCAAAACGCCCATATGCCCGCCCAGGCATGGGCCGCATGTTGGTGCTGACACTACGCAGCCTGCTTCAATCATATCTTTAAAATAACCCTTCTCCATAGCTTCCAGATATATCTTTTGAGTGCCGGGGAAAATGATTACCCTTACACCTTTCTTCACTTTTTTGCCACGCAGTATGTCAGCGGCGACTTTAAGGTCTGATATTCTGCCGTTTGTACATGAGCCTATAACCACCTGGTCAACTACTACTTTTTCCAGCTCGCTTACCGCCTGGGTGTTTTCAGGAAGGTGCGGCTTTGCAACAGTCATTGGCACTTTGGATAAATCTATATCAATCACCCGGTCATATTCGGCGTCCTCATCTGCCGCAAAAACCTTTGGCTGGCGAGTTGAACGGCTGCTGATATATTCAAGCGTTTTATCATCAACAGGGAAGATGCCGTTTTTTGCTCCTGCTTCAATAGCCATGTTTGCTATTGTGAACCTGTCATCCATCGTAAGGCTTGCTACGCCTTCGCCTGCAAACTCCATTGATTGATACAAAGCTCCGTCAACGCCAATCATGCCTATGATGTGCAAAATCAAATCCTTTCCGGATACATGTTTGCTGAATTTTCCTGTAAGGTTGAATTGAATTGCTGAGGGCACCTTGAACCAGCATTTGCCTGTAGCCATTCCTGCCGCCATGTCGGTTGAGCCGATGCCTGTGGAGAATGCGCCTAATGCTCCGTATGTGCAGGTGTGTGAATCCGCTCCAATCACAACATCTCCTGCCACTACAAGTCCTTTTTCGGGGATCAGCGCATGCTCAATGCCGACTTCGCCGATTTCAAAGTAGTTTTCCACTTCCTTGCCCAGGGCAAATTCTCTTATGCGCTTGCATTGCTGTGCGCTGTCTATATCTCTGTTTGGAGTAAAGTGGTCAGGCACTATAGCAACTTTTGACTTGTCAAAAACACCGGCTGCATTCATCTTATTGAATTCTTTTATTGCGACTGGTGTTGTGATGTCGTTTCCAAGCACAAGGTCAAGGTCACAGTTGATAAACTGGCCTGCGGTTACGCTTTTGAGCCCGCTTCTGTTTGCTAAAATCTTTTGTGTCATAGTCATTCCCATGATTATTGAACCTCGTTTTCTAATAATTTATAGTCAATTGAGTCTATTAATGCGTATAGGCTCGCTTCTATTACGTCTGTTGATACGCCTACTGTACGCCAGCAGCCTTTTTTGTCGCTGCTTTCAATTATTACTCTAACAGTTGCGCCTGTTGCGTGGTTGGTTTCCAATACTCTTACCTTGTAATCAGTTAACGCCACTTTATTAAGCTGTGGGAAAAATGCACCTAGTGCTTCCCTTAGGGCTTTATCCAGAGCATTGACAGGGCCGTTCCCGTCAGCTGCTGCCATTCTGGTGTGTCCGTTGACATCAACTTTTACAACTGCGTATGCGCCAAATGTATTATGATGTGCTGGCTCGTCAAATACTTTAAAGTGAATCAGGTTAAACTGAGGTTTGTGAAGCCCTAACTCTTTCATTACGAAAATCTTAAATGAGCTTTCTGCACCCTCAAAACTTACGCCCTCATTTTCCAGGTGTTTTAGCTTGTCCATTAAGTCAGCAACTTTTTTCTTATCTTTTGCTACTTCAGGGAACTCAATTTCCAGTTTTGAGGCCATGGCGGATTTTCCCGCCACCTCCGAAAGAAGAAACTCACGGCTGTTTCCGACCAAATCCGGTTCGATGTGTTCAAAAGACCCTTTAGCTTTTTTAAGCCCGTCTATGTGCATGCCTCCCTTGTGGGAAAATGCGTTGCGGCCGACGTATGCAAGGCTTTCATCGAAAACCAAATTTGTGAATTCTGCAAGCTGCCTGCATGAGTCGTATAGGTTTTTCATTTTTTCTTCCGGCAGGCATTCATAGCCCATTTTAAGCTGAAGATTAGGGATAATCGAGCTTAGCCGTGCGTTGCCGCATCGTTCACCGAAGCCAATTAAGGTTCCCTGCACCTGAACAGCTCCTTCCTCGACGGCAATGATGGAGTTTGCCACAGCCAGTTCGCCGTCATTGTGCGCATGTATTCCCAGGGCTGAACCAACGGCTTGTCTGCTGGCTTTCAATGCCTCACGCATTTCGCAAAGCATTGTGCCGCCGTTTGTGTCGCAAAGAACCAGGCAGTCAGCATTTGCTTTTTCCGCTGTCTTTAATACTTCCAGTGCGTAATCAGGATTCGCCTTGTAACCATCAAAAAAGTGCTCTGCGTCAAAGATGACTTCTATTCCTTTTTTCTTAAAAAAATCAATAGTGTCGTATATCATTGAAAGGTTTTCTTCCAATGTAGTGTTCAAAACATCTGTGACGTGCAGATCCCATGTTTTGCCGAAAATTGATACGGTTTTTGTGCCTGCTGAAAGCAGAGCCTGAACTCCTGCGTCCTCTTCTGTCTTTGAATTTTTTCTTTTGGTGCTGCCGAAGGCAACCAGCTTTGCATGATTCAGTTTGACTTTTGCGGCTTTTTCAAAAAACTCTCTTTCTTTTGGATTGGAGGCGGGATTGCCTGCTTCAATATAATCAATTCCCAGTTCATCAAGAAGCTTAAGCACATTAAGTTTATCAGAAACAGAGTAATTAATGCCTCTTGCCTGTGCTCCGTCCCTTAATGTTGAATCAAAGATTTGTATTTTTTTCATAGGACTTTCCTCATAGCTTTTCATCTCCGCTTTCCAGGGCCACCAACCCTGTCCGGGCAACTTCTATTATTCCGTACTTTTCCATGTATTTTACGCAGACGTTTATATATTCATAAGAACCCGAAAACTGTACTGTTGCAGTGCGCTTGCCAAAATCGGCAATTACGCCTTTGTGGTCTGTTATGTCGTCAATAAATTCTTTACTGCTGTGTCCTTTACTGCTGACTTTAACTAGTGCAAGTTCCTTTACTGTTGATTTGCTTTCATCCAGCTCTTTAATGGCTTTTACAACCAGCAGCTTATCCAACTGCTTAATCATCTGCTCAACTACTCTGTCATCAGCTTCAAGCATAAGTGAGATTCTTGTTATGGATTCATCTTCTGTTACTCCCGCGGTAATGCTCTCAACATTAAACCCTCTTTTGCTTAATAAACCTGAGACTCTGTTGAGTACGCCTATTTCGTTGACTACTAAAAATGATATTATTCTTTTCATTTTGCACCTCACTATAAATTACACAAGATTGCGTTAATAACATAAAAACTGCGTCTCCTCATTAACTGAAGAGACGCAGTATTAAAATTCTTTACCACGCGGTACCACTCAACTTGCTGTATTTTTAATACAGCCGCTTAAAGCTCAAACAAGCTTTTAATCTTTAACGGGATTTTCCGGTTGCCCCTACTTATTTCAGGGAACAGCTCGGGAGTGATTACTTATAAAGCAATTATCAGCTTTCACCAAATACTGACTCTCTTTGAATCGGCAAATATAAGCCCATCTCCTTCAACGCCTGTAGCTATTATAAATTAAAGGCATTATATCAAAGGAGTATCCCGTTGTCAAGGTAAAAATGTATATTTAATTAATTCGTTGCATCATATGCATATTGTATTGCTGCTTGATGTTCAGCGTCAACGGCATTTGCATTATGGGTTCTGGAATTCAAAAAGTGAATACAAACCTGTCCGGTCATGTCATTTCCGCTTATTGTTTCATAGCCATGAGGATATCCGTTGGTTGATGCAGCAATGTATTCTCCGTCAAGTACAACTACAATGGGACGCCTTTCCCAGCTCCACACGCCTCCGTATGTTGCCAAAAGCTTTGCGCAGTCTTCCGCAGTTGCCGGCTCTACATCGGCATGGTTGTATCCGCCAACTCTTACCATATTGTATGAAATGCCGGTTTTCACATCATATACTTTTATGGTTTCACCTCGTGAAAAACGGGGGAGAACGTATGAGAACCAGTCTCTTAAGTTAGCTTTTGGGATTGAGGATGAACCTGCATACTGTGGCTTAGGTGTTGGCTCAACAACCACTTCAACAGGCTTCCTCACGGCGTCGTTTGAATAGAGGACATCATATGTTCCCTGTCCCAGAACTCCATCCCTGGAAAGTCCGTTTTCCTTTTGGAATGCAATCAGAGCCTCTTCTGTGAATGAACCGAAGTAGTTTGTTATTTTATAGTTGTAATAACCTAAATCTTTAAGACGGAGCTGGAGCATGATGACGTCATCGCCTTCACTGCCTTCTTTAAGGTAGATAGGCTCAAGAGTGGCTTCCGCTGCCTCTGTCTCTTCGTTTTGTGTTTCATCAGCCTTTGCTGTATCAATCTGTGTGACCAGGCTGACCATTATTATAAACCCTAAAAGGATTATTAGTAATTTCTTTGTAGAAAACATTTTGTTACCTTCAATTTTGTTGCCTTTAAGTTTTTTTATTTGTTTTGATAATAACATATATCAATTATGATGTAAAGAGCCCGTAACAAAAAAGTAACAATTACCATGTAGTGGATTTTTTGCTATTCATAATTTATTAACATATTATTAAAGATATGTTTGATATCATTTGATAAAATACTTCTACCAGACAGGATTGGGCAGCACATAACTTACAAAAATTTTTTACATTATTCGGAGAATTTAAATAATGAGTTTTTTTAAAAAATTCGCACGCTATATAGGGTGCAAAATAAAAATAATGTATTTAAACACAAAGAGCAATGGGCTCTATAAATATGTTGTGTGTAAAAACTGCAAAGGATGCATTAGGCTGCCTAAAAACAAAGGGAAACTAATTGTTACATGCCCGATGTGCGGTGCCGTTTCAGAGGTTGACACAGAGTAAGATTTTTTATATATTATGTAATTATGCAAATGACTTAATAGTCGCTTTAAAATGAGCGGCTTTTTTGTTATAAACGCTGATATGTACGCCAGTATGTTTTATTTTTTTGGTTCTTACTTATATTTTAATTGCACAATATTGTATACTTTGATAAAATATTTTAGGAAAAGATAAATTTTTTAAAGAGGTTTTAGGAATCATGGTTGATATAATTATAGGAATAGCGGGAGCATCCGGGTCAGGAAAAACAACAATTGCAAATAGAATCCACGAGCCATTGGGCGATGACGCTGTGCTTATTACCCATGACTCTTATTATAAAAACCATGATGAATTAAGTTTTGAGCAAAGAGCCAAAATAAATTATGACCATCCGGACTCACTGGAATCTGATCTGCTTGTTAAACACCTGAAAATGCTCAAAGAAGGGCACTCAATTGAAATACCGGAATATGATTACTCTCTTCATAGAAGAAAAGACGAAACAAAAAAGGTTGAACCAAGGTCTGTAATATTAGTAGAAGGCATTTTGATATTTGCCGAACCTGAATTGAGAGACATGTTGGATTTAAAGATATATGTAGATACTGACCCTGATATCTGCCTGATAAGAAGAATAAACAGGGACGTTAAAAAAAGGGGAAGAAGCCTGGATTCGGTGTTGGAGCAATATATTAACACAGTTAAGCCCATGTATCATGAATTTGTTGAACCGTCAAAAAGATACGCTGACATCATAGTTCCCGAAGGCGGATATAATGAAGTAGCTAATGGCATAATAATAAACAGGGCAAAAACAATAATAGAAAAATCAAAGAAAGCCTGATGATATGGCAGAATTCAAAGAAAATGAGGTTTCGTTTCAAAGCAAACTGAGAAGAGCAATTATTGTTATTATATATATGCTTATTATTTTAATATTGGTTTTTATTGCTTTAATGGTTTTTGATGTATGGGACCCGGGAAATATAGAAGGCAATATGCAAAATTCCATTGAGGAAGCAGCATTGCAGGCAACACCTGAAATATCAGAAAGTGAGGAAACCATGCAAACAGCCACTCCTCAGCCTTCACCTACGGAGTTTATAATACCCCAAATGCAGTCGGCAGACGCTGCTGAATGCGGGTTTGATACAGAAAAGTTAAACGAATTGGATGAATATATTCAAAGCCAGATAGACGATGGTTTTCCGGGAGCAGTGCTGATGGTGGCAAAAGACGGAAAAATTGTTTTTGAGCAGGCTTACGGATATTCAAAAAAATATGAGGGGTTAAATCTTTTAAGTGAATTTGAAGATATGCAGCTGGATACATTATTTGATTTAGCCTCACTGACAAAGATTTATTCGACTACTTTCAGCATAATGAAGCTGTTAGACAGCGGAGAAATATCATTAAGCGGCAAGGTGTCTGATTACCTGCTGGAATATGAAGGTGAAAATAAAAATTTGGTTACAATAGAGATGCTTTTGAGTCATTGCTCAGGGTATACGCAAAATTATAAATTTTATACAGATGATTCACCTTATAAAACTTTTGATAGAGAAACAGTATTTGAGTATGTACTGCAGATTCCTTTGGATGAAACTCCGGGAAGTACATATACATATAATAATTTAAACTATATTATTCTGGGCATGATAATTGAAGAAGTATCGGGCATGAGGCAGGATGAATTTGCAAAATCATATATATACGAGCCGCTTGGGCTGGAAGACAAGGTCACATACAGGCCTCTGGACGCGGGAATAGAAAAGCAAAATATCGCCGCCACAGAAAGGCTGGGAAACACCAGGGACGGTTCAGTATACTTTGAAGGCGTAAGGGAATACACAATTCAGGGCGAAGTGCACGATGAAAACGCGTATTACTGCATGGATGAGGTTTCGGGGCATGCGGGGCTTTTTGCCTCAGCATACGCTCTTACACTATTAAACCAGCTTTTGCTTAACGGCGGGGAATACGAAGGCATAAGGATATACAGGCAGGAAACAGTAGACAACTGGCTAAAATTTATAAATGATGGTAAATATCAGCTTGGTTTTTGGAACGCAGAAGAGTCAAGCCAGAAACTTGAAGGGTATGTTTCTGATTCGACGTTCTATCATAATGGCTGGACTGGTACAGCGACTATATTGGACACCGAAAACGATTTGTCAATTATACTGCTTACTAACAAAAGGCATTCTCCGTGTCCGAACGGAGATTTCGAGGGGCTTGATTACAGCATTGCCTATTATGTGTCAGTCATTCAAAAAGTATATAGCGCATTAACAAATTAGCAGTAATGAGGTAGAATAAGATAATATATAAAGCAAAGCTAAGGCGTTTTAGTTGAAAGAGGTATCGAAGATGATAAATTATATAAAGAAGACAAAAATAATATGCACCATAGGCCCGGCGTGCAACACAGAAGAAATGCTTACAAAAATGATTAAAGCTGGCATGAATGTGTGCAGGCTTAATTTATCCCACGGAGGCAAAGAATCATTTGTTCCTACAATTGATAAAATAAAGGCGGCGCGGAAATCCACAGATTCGCCTGCAGCGATTTTGCTTGACACCAGGGGGCCGGAGGTGAGGGTAAGGAAGTTTGAAAACGATAAGGCTCAGCTAAAAAGGGGAGATAATGTAACATTAAAATACGGTGATTTTTTAAGCAATAGCGAAGTTATTTCAATAACATATAATAAACTATATAAAGACTTAAATGAAGGTTCAATTATTCTGCTGGATGACGGCGCAATAGAACTTAAGGTTTTGAAAATTACGGGTGAGGAAATTATATGTACTGTAATAGTCGGAGGCATAATAAAAAATAATAAGGGTATCAATATACCGGGAGTTTCCTTGAAGCTTCCGGCACTTGGAGAAAAAGATAAGTCCGATATAGCTGAAGGCATCAGGCAAGGCATTGATTTTGTGGCCGCCTCGTTTGTAAGAAGTGTTGAAGATGTTAAGTTTATACGCAGCTTCCTGGATGAAAATGGAGGAAACAGCGTAGCGATAATATCAAAAATTGAAAACCAGCAGGGAATTGACAATATTGATTCCATAATAGACGTTTCAGACGGCATTATGGTGGCCAGAGGCGACCTTGGAGTCGAAATGGCAAAGGAAAAGATACCGCTATTGCAGAAAAAAGTAATAAAAAAGTGCAATGCGAAAGCAGTGCCTGTAATAACTGCGACGCAGATGCTTGAATCCATGTACTTCAGCCCAACGCCCACCAGAGCGGAGCTTTCAGACATTGCCAACGCAATAATTGACGGCACAGATGTGATAATGCTTTCGGGTGAAACTGCAGCAGGGAAATATCCGCTGCTTGCTGTTGAGCAGATGGCAAAGTCAGCAATAGAAGTCGAAAAATCCTTGGACTACATTCCCAAGACTTCAATGATTGGAGGGCTTAACGAAAACAGCGACTACAGCATAGCTAACGCCGTGAGTTATTCTGCCTGCAACACAGCTCATTGTCTAAACGCGGCGGCAATCATTGTGCCGACTCATGGAGGCAAGACCGCAAAACTCATTTCCAGCTATCATCCAAAGTGCGCTATTATAGCGGCGACTACCAGCTATGTGGTGCAAAGGCAGCTGCAACTATACTGGGGAGTTACCCCTATATTGGTTGACATGGTTGATTCAATGGATGTTTTATTCTTTCACTCAATTGAAATGGCAAAGCACTATAAGATGATCGAACCAGGTGACCTTGCGGTAATTACTGCCGGCGTTCCGCTTGGAGGCGCGCACAGCACAAACATAATGAAAGTGGTTACTGTTAAGTAAACTCACATATAAACTAGTGTATACTGCCCCGTTAATTTTAAATAGCGGGGTTTCATTTTATAAGAGCTAATTTTTTTCTGTTTTACCGTAAAGTTAAAAAGATTTATTTTTTTTAGTTTAGATGCCCCATAATATATTATTTAACAGTTCTCTGCGGATTGTAATATTTTGCACTCAAATACATTTATATGTTTTATTTTGGTTTTTATAGTATATATATATGTTATTAAGGACTTTTAAGAGCGTTTTATTTGGCGGAATGTTTTCAAATGAGTGTTTTGCATAGACTTGTTGAGGTATTAAATTGATTAAGTACAGGTTGGTTATTTTTGAAGACGGTAAATCAATACAGAATTTTTTGGAAGACTGTGATTTGATAATTGCGTCATGCGATGATTTGAAGTCAGGCATGGTTAACGCAAAGAACCTGTCCGCTGACGCTGTAATTATAGATATGCAATGCTACAACAAAAAAGAAGTCCTGAAATATATTACTGACAATTCTGATATAAATATTTTTGTAGTAAATGCTGATGAGGAGATTAAATATCAGATATACGAATGCGGCGCTGTTGACGTGATGACAAAACCACTGGATAGGATAGAACTTAAATACAAAATTGATATAGCAATCAAAAAAAGCAGATACACTCCTAAAAAATATTATTTGGGTGATTTGGTATATGAAATCGAGACAGGCACACTGGCAAAGGACAGCAAAAGCATAGTTTTGCCGTCTCTCCAGAACAAGATTTTTGCGCTTTTGCTGAATGCGTTTTACGAAAACAGGATTGTGAAAAAAGAAGAAGTTTTTGACTCAATGGTGGATGAAAGCAGCAGGATACAAAATCACATAGCAAGGCTGAGGTATTCGCTTTCGTATATAAAAAGCAGGCAGGTAATCATCGAAACAGTCTATGGCAAAGGATATAAACTTTTTGTGATTGACAATTGACAAATGCAGAGACATTCATATATAAATATAAAAAGTATATTTTTTTAACTTAGGAATTGGAAAGACTATTTTTTACACGTAGCTAATTAATATTAAACAAGAACAATAAATTATTTTTAATTGAAATAAGAATATGGCATTGAGATATGTTGACATAGATTTTTTGCTATATTAAAATATAAATAGATAGAATAAAAGAATAAGGTGATTAAAATGAAGATTTCTCAGGAAGGTGGTTTTTCATTCTTCAAGTTTATTTTGATGCTGACTGTTGTTGTGCTTGTTTTATGCATAGGAATTCCTTCGGTTAAGACACTGGCCGGGCAAACGGGAATCAGAGCATGCGAGAGCAACATTGAGACAATTACAAAACTTGAAAATGAATACTACAGAATTATGGGAGTACACACATACGAATATCTTAACCTAGATATTGTTGATGAAGACAGTACATTATTTGCGGCGGGATTTTTGTCCGAAGATGATATTATCTGCAGGCAGACGGGGGGCAGATATCAATGGCAGAATGCAAACGGTGAAATTATTCTTGTGTGTACAGGGCATCAGAACATTGATTAAATAAAGAGTAACAAAAGAGAGGCGGTAAGCCTCTTTTTTAT